>DAOTUI010000069.1:0-8068 GCA_034437035.1 Chloroflexaceae bacterium | reverse complement strand
GTAAAACGGCCCTCGGGTCCGGGTCGTTGGCGGTGACTCGGGCAGGGCCGGGACCAGCCGAACCGCCGGGGCGGCGGCCGCCACCGGCGACCCGAGCAGCAGGACCAGGAACGCCGGCACCAGCAGCACCAGCAGGTGCCGGTGATCCGCATATCGTCCCCGGTCGCGCCGGCGGCAGGTAGGGGTGGGGCGGGGAGCGTGGGTCGCATGCATCAGCTACTCCTCTCAATCATAGAAGGTACGTGGTGCGGCTTGTTCCGGCCGTGTGACAGACCCAAACGCTGGTTTCGCCTGCGGCAGCGTGGTACGTTATGTACCTTTTTCAGGAACATGTTGCACAACGTGCAACATGTTCCTGAAAAAGAAGAAGATCTTCCGCCCTGCCGGAGGCGAATCGGGCCGGTTGTCCAGGCAGATGCCTGGCTTGGAACCGACCACGTAACGCGTGTCAATCACAGAAGGTACGTGGTCCCGCGCACGCGGAGGCGTTGTTTGTCTCCGCGTGCGCGGCATTCGGGACAGACACCTGGGGTGCGCACCCCAGGCGTACGGGGTATCACGGCGCCCGTCGCGGGTTGCGGTGACGCCGGCGCCAGGTCCAGCGCCAGGTCCAGGTCCAGCCGGTGCCGGGCAGGCGGATACTGAGGGACAGGCCCCGACGACTCAGGGTCAGCCGCTGCTGCGTTCCGCCGACCGAGAGACTGACATTGCGCCGGGCGGCGGTGACGGCCACCCAGGGCCGCCAGGGTCTCGTGCGTCGCTGGTGTGGCATCATATGACCTCCTTTCGTGCTGGTTCGGTATGGTCGCCGGCGTTGGCGGTGGCCGTGGCGGGGCGTACCGCCCCGCCACGGCCACCGGAGCCGGCTTATGCCGGTACATCTCGCCCATTGGCCGGCAGGGGCGGATCGGCCCCGATCAGGGGGGCAGCCGGCGCATCCGCCGGGGCCGCATTCGGGCGGGCGGCCTGCGCCAGGTCATCCAGCACATACAGATTGCGCTCGGCCAGGGCTGCCTGGAAGGCGGCATCATGCGCCTCCAGCAGCGCCAGATCATCCAGCGCGACCCCCAGATGCACCTGGAGAAAACCCAGGCGGTCCTGGGTGTCGCCGTAGGCCGCACTGCCCAGCCCGTCCAGGTGGAAGATCGGCGTCCCATCCGGGGTAATCTGCAGTGTCTCGACCCGCGGCCGCGCCCGCCGGACCAGGTGCCAGGTGGGGCGTTGCACCGCCGCCAGCTGCGCCTGGCCCACCAGCACCAGCGGATCGCCGGCATCGTCCCGGGCGGCGGCCTGGGCATCGAGCTGCAGCAGATCGCCCAGCCGGCGCGCGGCCAGATGCTGCTCGCCGGCCTGCCGGGCCAGCGCCTGCACATGGTCCGTCAGCGTCGTCAGCGCGGCGGGCTCGGCCAGGCGGCGCACCAGCTCGGCGCTCAACGGCTCCAGATCGATCTGCGGCAGCAGCGCATCCGTCACCACCCCCGGATCGATCCGCGTGGTCCAGGCGGGGGCACCCGTCGGCTCCTGCCGGAGGGTCAGCTCCCGCCGGCGCAGGAGGCGGTCCAGCCGGCGCGCCTCGTCCAGCCGGTCGTCCATGTGAGTGAGCAGATCCGTCACCAGATCCAGACAGGTGCCGGCGACCGCCTGCGCGCCCGCTGCCGCGGCCCGCTGCATGGCCTGATGTTCGCGCTGGTTCCAGACCACGATGACTTCGGGCAGCGAGAGGTGCGCATCTCCGCCGATCAGCATTCGTGCCAGGCTGCGCCCGAGGCCGCCGGTGCCCTTCGCGGCATGGGTTTGCCAGGTCTGCAGGCGTTCCTGGGTTTTGGTATAGGCCTGATCAAGCTGCTGGGCGCGCGCCACCAGGCTGGTCGTCCGCTCCCGCAGCGTTGCCTCCAGGTGCTGCAACAAGATCCGGGGGGTGATATCCGCGCGACCCAAGGCGCGGTTGAGCTGGTCGGGCATCTGGGCCTGGATCTGCGCCTGATTCGCCTGAATGACGGGTTCCATTCCACCCACCGGGTCACGGCGCAGCAGCAGCGTGGCCGTCTGTATCATCGTTCGTTGCGGGTTGATCTGCATTGGTTCAAAACGCTGCCCCCGCGTATCCAGGAGCAGGCGATCCACCAGGGTCGGGGTGATGCCCAGCGCATCACCCGTCTCCTGGGCCAGCGCCGGTTCTGCGGCCGGCTGGTCCGCCGGCCGCACATGGAGCGTGTTCATCGGTAATTATCTCCCTGGGTATTCAACAAAGGATCGTTCATCATTCGTGCGCAGTCCGGCGACACATCCGGGATAACGCCGTGCGTATCGCTGGGCCGCCGGGGTAAACGGCTCGGCATCAGGGGGATGCCGGCTCCGGGCCGGCGAACCGCTGCTGAAACTGGGCCAGCAGTCGGCGCGCCAGCGCGGTGGTCAGCAAGTCCGTCAGATGGGCGCGGTCAACCCCGGCCAGCACCCCATGCACGGTATGCAGATAGCGCAGGCGGCCATCACCGCGCGTGACGCCATCGTCATTGGCGATATGACTGGCAATCGTCTGCCAGACCGTCCCGCGTAGCAGGAGATACAGACTGACCGCGGCCCGGTCCAGGAAGCCGTCCAGTTCGGGTTCGGTGACCCGGCTACCCGCGCCCGGCAGCGCCGGGTCATCCAGCAGGAACACCCGGTCATAGGGCGGTTGCTGCTGGGCAATCGTCCGGTCATGCAGGTAGGTCCGCTGCTGTCCGTGCCGGTGCATATACTCCAGCGACTCCAGCAGCGCGCGGTAGTTATGCCGCACAAAGGGCGTCAGGCCGGTGAAGGCGCGCGGCCCCAGGATGACCCCCCAGAGCTGGTAGCTGGGTATGCCCTGCTCGGCCAGAACGGCCCGGAGCAGATAGGGCAGCAGATGGTGGGCGGCATTGCCCATCGCGCCACATGCGCCGCCAATCACCACAATGTGTTTCTCCCGACCGGTCGCCTGCTGCTGCCGGCTCTGCGCAATCAGGCGCTGGATCTCACTCTGCCCGGCGGCAACGACAGGCGCGGCGTGCAGGTGGCGCACGCTCCGGCGCAGAAAGGCCCAGACCGCCTCACTGTGCAGGTCCAGGTCCAGGGCGGAAATGACCGGGTGCCCATGGCCGCCCGCCCCGGCCCGCGGATAGGTCTCCAACACGGGAATACCGCGCAGCAGATGCTGATAGCGTGCGGCCAGCAGCGGATACTCCGCGAGCTGATCGCGGGGATTGTCCCCCTCCAGGACCAGCCGCTCGGTCAGGGTCAGCGGCGTGCGTGTGCCGTCCGGCTGCCGCACCGGAATGGGCCGGGGCGCCAGCCGATCATTATTGATCCCGGCGGCCGGCAGGAACCGACCGTCGCTGACCCCCAGCGCCTGACACCGCAGGGCCACACTCTCTCCGGAATTGCCGGCGGATATCAGCAACACATCCTGATCCGGCGGAATGGGCAGATGGGGTGTCGTCGCCGCCCGGGTTGGGGCGGCGGCCTGCGGGTCATAGCGCTGCAGGTTCTCAATCGCAAGACTCATGCTTCTCCTCCGTATCGCTATGCAGTTGGAAAGGTACGGTTGTGGACAGACATATTGAACCATACGACCGGGGGCGCATGCATCGGGCGCAGGCGTATGCCGCGGATCAGACCGGGACCGATCCTGAACCACGCCGGCGCCGCCGGCCCATATCGGTCCGGGACGGAGGCGCTGGAGCTGGAATGCGTTGTGTGGATGGCTGGAGAGATGGAGGCAGTTGGGGATAAACGGTCTCAGACAGAACGCAGAAATGCGCGGCCTTCGACCAAATCTGCCCCCAGACGTCGGTGCCTACGGTGATGGATGCTGCGGAGTGACGTGCGCGTGATAGTAGAGGGCCGCCAGTTCACGGCGGCGGAGCTGCAGTTTACTCAAGATATTGGACACATGCGTCTTGACCGTTTTAATGCTAATGACCAGCGTATCGGCAATCGCCTGATTGCTGTAGTCCGCCGCAATCAAGGCCAGGACTTCCCATTCCCGTCGTGTCAGATGATCGCGGGGCAGGGGCGCGGACGCATCTTCTTGCGTCAGCATCTCGTGAATACGTTTCATCACCTGGGGCCCATAGAAGTGGCCGCCCGCCGCTACCTCCTGCAATGCTCGCCGAATCTCCACGCTATCGAGTTGCTCGGTCTTAAAGATATAGCCATTCGCCCCGGCCTGCAGGGCCCGGATCAACCGATCTGTCTCTTCAAAGGCAGTCAGTACCAGCACCTGGGTATGTGGACTGAGGGCGCGTGTTGCCTGAATCAGCCCGATCCCCGATGAGCAATCAGTATCTCGATGCAATTGCAGATCGACAATCAGCACATCGGGGACCAGTTGCTCCACCAGGGCCAGCGCTGTGGGTGCATCAGCCGCCTCACCCAGCACGCGCAACGCCGGGGTTCCCGGCTCCTCCAGAATGACCCGCAACCCGACCCGAAAAATGGGATGATCATCGACAAAGATGATATCAATTGGTTCGTCCATGAACTCCTCCTATATACCGGATCTGCCTGATGGGAGCGGGAGTCGGACATCCAGTTGGACTCCGGAGCCGGGCGCACCCGTCAACTGATATCGCCCACCCAGGGCTGTGACGCGCTCAATCACACTATTTAAGCCAATGCCGGGCGCCGCTATGGCCGCCTCCAGATCACACCCAACGCCATCGTCACGGATATGCAGCACGACCCACGGATCGTCCGGCGCGATCCGGATATGGACTGCCCGCGCCTGCGCATGGAGCGCAATATTAGCGAGAACATTGCGCACCGTATGGATCAGACATGCGGCGACATCGGCCGATACGACGGGGAGATCAAGCGATCGGGTGAGCTGCAGGTCCGGCACCTGGCGGGTCAGTTGGTCCAGCAACCGCTGCAGATCATCGTGAAACGTATGCCGAAGATCATGGCCCCGCGTCCCATGGATCACAAACCGCTGTTCAGTAAATCCTTGCTGCGCAGCTTCCCGAATATCCTGGGCCAATCGGGTGGCATAGTGCGGATCGCGGGCAATTTCGCGGGTGGTTCGTTCGGCCAATAACCGGATACCGGCCAGAATTTGTTGCACCGAGGCATGGAGTTCATCCGCCAGTTCCCGGCGAATATGCTCCTGGGTCTGCTGCACCAGCAGTTCCACCGCCCGCACCTCAGCAATCGACTCGCCGAGCATGCGCAGGAGCAGTGGCAGCATCGTCGTCAGCGCAGCATCGTCTGGTGGGGGCGCAATGCGCAGGGTGGCGAGATGCACCCCGGCCCAGTGAATGTCGTGGATAACCGCGGTCTCGGTCTGCATCGGCTCGTTCTCCCCACTGGCAACACCCAGCGGCCACGGCGGATCAAACCGCTCGGCGCACAGGGTGATCATCACCGTGTCGGCCTGGAGCAGGGTCTGGATCTCCTGCGTGACCACCTGCAACAACGGAGGGAGTGCGGCGCGGTCCGTCACGGGATGGCGGGCCTGCTCGATGCGCAGGAGGGTGGTGAGAAGATTCTGCGGGTGTAAAGCATCCATGCTAATTCTCCAATGAACGGAATGTTGGAACGCTTCTGGGTATCACGGCGCATCCAGCGGGGCAGTTGTCGGTTTTTCATCAAAGAGGAGTTGCGTAAATATGCCGATAAAGAGCGCGAACTGGGCCAGAATGAGGGGGGCAATCCAGGCATGCGTGGGTGTACTCCAGGTGAGTACTGGCTGAAGTAACCAGCGAAACATTACTGCCACTCCAATCGCACCGACCTGACCAACCCCCCAGAGGAGGAAGGTGCGTTTGCTGCTATCGTAGGCAACTTTGCGTTTAATTCCCGAAAACAGATAAATCCAGGTAATCCCGGCAGGCACAATCAGGCTTACCGTCAGACGCCAGGGATCTCCGGCGATTTCATCGGCTATTCTCCAGACGCCATCTTCCAGCACAAACACGAAGAAACCAACCAGAATACCGGCAAGTAATCGACTAAATCCAAGTGGGGGTGCAACCCATCGCTGGTACCAGTGTGTATACCCACGCCCAACCGCGATAGCGTGCCGTCCGTCGCGCACGCGGTATCGAGGTAGATACCAGGTCAGACCCAGTTGTTCAAGATATTGCCGCAGCATGCGCTCAGTGTCTTTGACTCCTTCGGCATGCGCTGGTTGGGGCATACACCATGCAACCAACGTTTCCATAGCCTCAGCAATCCGCCTGACCTCATATTCCCGCCGATACTCCCGGTAGGCCAGACCAAACTGAGGAGCACCATCGAGCGGGTCCGGATCGTGCCAGTAGCTGCGTTGGCGATAAAAGAGCCATGTAGTCGCATCCGACTGGCAGATCGTGAGCCACTCGGTCAGAGCGCGTTCCATTTCATCGGTCTGATCGTCGCTCCAACGTTGACTGGGATCTGCCAGCCGGAGATGTTCTAACTGCAGTAAGCTATGGGCATACAGTCGCCAGAGCATCAGGTAATTTACCTGTTGCCGGCGATTGTGTGGTGGTTCGGTACTGGTGTACCAGGATAGCCGGCTCCGCACCAGGGTGGCTGCGGCGCGGAGCCAGTAGGTTGGGCATGTGTACCAGCGTCCATCCGGGCAGAACAAGCCCTGGATAATGAATGCCATGTGCGGCACGATAACATTACACCACACCTCAAAGTGTTCCTGCTGGTGTGTCTTTCCCGAGGTAATCTGCTGGAATGCATCCATAATCCGGGTGTCATCACCTGGTTCCCACCGTGCTCGCCGCAGAATGGTCTCAGGCAACTGATACACGAGATGTGATTGTATCTTGTCACCACGCAGAATCGCCAGCGCACACGAACTGGGAACGCTTTCCTCGGATGCCCGCACGAGGCGCGCTGGGTCATCGTCCAAGTCAATCAACCCCACCGTTTCGCGTGCGCCGCCATCCGTATAGGTAATGGTCACTGTCCGCATCTGCATGGGTTATGATCCGATCCATTTCAGATCACGGATGAGATAATACAGCGCATATGCCAGGGCATTGGGCTGTCCCGACTCATCACAATACGGGTGGAGTTCCTTATCGTTATGGGGGACACGTTCTCTGGTATTGCCTCCTGGTTTGCACATATGTTCAATCCGTGGATAGATATCGCGTAATTTTCCCCAGTCCAGCGGGAAGAACGTGTTGACCTCAATAAAGTGAGCCCCCTCGTGATGATAGTAGACCAGTTTGGTTGCAATGTTATGGTGGGGATGCGAGGCCAGAAGTTGTGCGGCAATCATGGCAAAGGGAATCAACCCTTTATAGCCACCCGTAATATTAAACAGCAAGGGGACATGGTCATAGTTCTGCGTCCCGGGTTCCGTATCAAGGTTTTTCCGCTCGTGCGCAATTAATTTCATATAGGCCGGCAACCCGTTAGCGACAAAAGCCTGCCCATCCTGGGTTTCCACCCCGGTGAGTCGGCTCACCGGGGGAACATCGAGATCGGGTGCGCTGAATGGTAAATGACGCAGTTCGTTAAGACACTCACGAAGCAATTGCGCACAGAAGGTACCGGCATGGGTATCTGACGAAACCAGCACCACGCGATCGCCGGGCTGTACACCAATCATATGCAACGATGCAATCTCAGCCGGCGATTCCTGGCAACTCTTCCAGGGCTCAATGCCAGCACGCCAGCAATCTTTTAGTCCCTCAATCAAAGCATCCCGGCACGCCTGCTCAACATCTTTCCCGTCATATCCGGGGGTACGTTGGAACTGTTCTTTCAGCCTCTTTCCTGCCTCCCTGGAATATATTCTGGTGAATGCCCTGGCATCAAAGAGGCTGGTGCCAACATGGGCCAGAATGGTGCGCTTCATGGTGTTCCTCCTGGCTGATTTTGTTTCAATCGCCGGTCTTCCTCTGGTTGGTAGTTGCCGTCATAGCGCAGGTAACGGGTAATGGTCCGAACGCTTTCCATGCTGCCTGCCTGGTAGTGGTTCACCACCGTAGATTTGCAGGATATCCTCCTATCGGCTATGCTAAACGTATCGCACTGACAGGAGGATCGCATGCGCAAACGATTTCTTGTGACCTTGACTGACGATGAACGGCAGACATTG
>DAOTUI010000068.1:0-6096 GCA_034437035.1 Chloroflexaceae bacterium | reverse complement strand
TCTTTTTCAAGGAATTTTTGCACAATGTGCAAAAATTCCTTGAAATAAGGATGTCCGGTACCGCCCTGCCGGAGGCGAATCGGGCCGTTTATCCAGGTGAACACTTCGTTTGGAACCGACCGCGTAACTCGTGTAAGGTAACATGACGTACGCGGTCACTGCTGCCGGCGATTCTGCTGTTCACCGGGTGAAACGCCCGGTTGGTGTATTCGTCGCGCAGGTTATGTCATGTGAACGGTGAGCTTGCTCGGCAATATGCAGCAAACTCGGCGGCAAGCGTTTATAATAGAGCCGCCGCCGGGTATCTTCCTGGCGCATGGTTCCGGGTAGACCAGCAGCAAAGGAGCATGCCACACCCATGGATCAGCCGACTATCACCGCACTACAGCAAGAAAACCAGCACCTTCAGCAGCGCGTTGCTGAATTGGAGCGCGAGGCAGTGATTGCCCGTTGCCTCTATGCCAACTTTCCCGCAGGCTTCGTCTTTGTCTTCGATCATGACCTGCGCTATCTCGAAGCCAATGGCCGCGCCGTTGCCCGCAGCGGGCTCTACCGAGATAATCTGGTCGGGCGGACCATCTGGGAAGCGCTGCCGGCCGACACCGTAACCCGGGTCGAACCGATTTACCGTGCGGCGCTGGCCGGCAATGAAACGCTCCTGAATATCCCCTTTGCTGATGGAATCTTCGAACTCCATGTGCTACCCGTCCGCGATGATCGAGACAAGATTGTCGCCGGCATGGTCATTGCCCATGATATCACCGCACACCAGCAGTTGGAGCAGCAGTTTCAGCAGAGTCAGGCGATGCTGCAACTGGTCATCGATAATCTGCCCCAGGCGGTCTTCTGGAAGGACTGTGACCTGATCTACCAGGGATGCAACCAGACCTTTGCCACCTTTGCCGGGGTGGGTACTCCGGCGCAGATTGTGGGCAAAAGTGACTATGATCTGCCCTGGAAACCGGAAGAAGCCACAGCGTATCGCCAGTATGATCAGCAAGTTATGGAACGCGGCGAGCCGGAATATCATATCATCGAAACCCAGCAGCATGCCGATGGCAAGCAATCCTGGGCCGACACAAATAAAATTCCGCTGCGTGATGCCGATGGAGCGGTGATCGGTATCCTGGGCACCTATGAAGATATAACCGAACGCAAACAACAGGAAGCCGAACTACGCCGCTATGCCGCCATTATTGAGCAAACGTCGGACGGGATTTCCACAGCAGATGCAGAGGGCAACGTGCTGATGCTGAATCTCGCCTTTCGGCGTATGCTTGGTCTGGGAATGAACGACGATATTTCGGCCTACCAGATCACCGATTTCCACCCGAATTGGGTGCTTCAGCTCGTACGCAGCGAGGGCATTTCGGCGGCTATGCGTGATGGCGTCTGGAGCGGCGAAACGGCCATCCTGAATATTGCCGCCGGAGCAGAAATCCCCGTCTCACAGGTCATCATTGCCCACCAAACCGCCGATGACAGCCTCGATTTTCTGTCAACGATCGTGCGTGACCTGAGCGAGCGCAAGCGGCAGGAAGCCGAACTACGCACCTTTCAGACGCTGGTAGAGCATGCGCCCGATGGTATTACCATTGTCGGACTTGATGGCATACTGAGCTATGCGAACCCGGCATTTCGGGAATTGCTGGGCTACGGTGAAGAGACTATCGGCATGCATATGATGCAGGTTCGTCCTGACGAGGGCCACGCCGAAGTAGCCGAGATTATACGTCAACTCCATAAGTATGGTGTATGGCGTGGCCGACAGGTGTATCAGCGGAAGGACGGCAGTATACTGACGGCACAGGTTGCGGCATTTATGATTTATGATGAACAGGGACAGACACGAGCGTTGATGGGTATTCATCGGGATATTACCGAGCAGGAGCGTCAATTGCAGGAGCACGAAGCACTGCAACACCAACTGATTGAAGCCCAACAGACGGCTATCCGCGAGCTGTCCTCGCCACTCCTACCGCTCACCGATACGGTGGTAGCATTGCCGCTGATTGGCAGCATCGACAGCAACCGTGCGCAGCAAATAACGGAAACGCTACTTGAAGGCATTGCTCAGCAGGGCGCGACCATTGCACTGGTCGATATTACCGGGGTCAGTATGGTTGATACCCAGGTTGCCCACACACTTGTACAGGCCGCACGTGCGGTCAGACTGCTGGGGGCGCAGATGATTCTGACCGGGATCAAACCAGAGATTGCGCAGACGATCATCCATCTCGGTGTGGAATTAGACGGTATCATCACGTACAGTACCTTGCAAGCGGGTATTGCCGCGGTGCTCTATCCCGCCAACGGAACAGTCAAGCCATGAGTCACCGCCTGCAACTTGCGCATATCAAACAGGCCATGCAGGTTATTGACCCCGTCTTTCTGCACACGCCGCAGTACCGGGCCGAGTCACTTGAACCAATCCTGGGGTGCCGCCTCCTGGTCAAGATCGAAACGCTCAACCCGATTCGCTCGTTTAAGGGGCGCGGCGCATCCTACCTGGTCGCACAGATGCCGGCGCAGACAACCCTGGTGTGCGCCAGTGCAGGCAACTTCGGGCAGGCTATGGCCTACGCCTGCCGGGCCGGCGGGATTCGGCTGATTGTGTACGCCGGCGTTCATGCCAACCCGCTCAAGGTCAAGCGCATGCGGGCATTGGGAGCCGAAGTGCGTCAGCAGGGGGAGGACTTCGACGCGGCCAAATTTGCGGCAAAACAGTGCGCAGTTGAGGCCGGTCTGCGGATGGTTGAGGATAGTCTGGAACCGGCCACCGGCGAAGGCGCGGGCACCATCGGGATCGAACTGCTGCGCCGGCCTGAACCGATTGATGCACTGCTGGTGGCACTGGGCAATGGCGCACTGCTCACCGGCATCGGGCGCTGGGTGAAAACACATGCCCCGCACACAACGATGATCGGCGTGGCGGCTCAGGGTGCCCCGGCCATGGTCGACTCCTGGCGCGCGGGGCGCATCATTGAACACGCGCAGATCAACACCATCGCCGACGGTATTGGCGTACGCATCCCAATCCCGGAAGCAGTCACCGATATGCTGGGAACAGTTGACGACGCGCTACTCGTTTCAGACGAGAGTATCCTGGCGGCGATGAAACTGCTGCACCAGCATCTCGGCCTGGTCGTGGAGCCATCCGGCGCGGTGGGGGTGGCCGCCCTGCTTGAGCAACCCGAGCGATTTAAGGATCGCCTGGTGGCAACGGTCGTCTGTGGCGGCAATCTAACGCCGGAGCAGATGCGCACATGGTTGGGGTAGCATCTGCCTGCACAACAACAGTGCAATTCCTTCTTCCAACCGTGAGGAAGGGCGCAGAGCAGCGGAACAAACCGGCCCCTCTACGCCCGCGAACTTTTGGGAGGGACGCGCAACCGCGCGTCCGCAGCACGGCCTACAGCAGCCGGAAGTGCAGAATCCCCCAGCGGAGATAGCCCTTGTTTCCGGCATCAACCCAGTGGCTCAATCCCTTGAGCATGTTGTCAACATACTCTTGGGAGACCACACCGGTCATCTCATCGTAGCGCTGCTCCAGTTCAGCACGGACCCGGCTGTAGTGCTTCACCAGATGCTCCGAGAGATCAATCACCTGCACCTCAGCGAAGCCCAGGTCACGCGCAACCTGGCGGTAGAAGGCATACGAGCCCAGGCTATCCAGGTGGATGCGATTCAGCACCGACTGGAGCACACCCTCCGGGCAGTCATCACTCTGCATCGGGTCGGTGAAGATAAAATCGCCGCCATGCTTGAGCACCCGGCGTACCTCTTCAAACACCCGGCGGCGATCACCGCTATGCAGAATAGCGTCCTGCGACCATGCGAGATCGAACTGCGATTCCTCGTAGGGAATCTCCTCAAAACTCCCATCAGCGACTTCGATCAGGTGTGACAGGTTCTGCGCGTCATTTAACTGGCGATTGCGCATATTCTGCGTTTCGCTCAGGTTAAGGCAGGCCACCCGGCAGCCGAACTGCTTTGCCAGATAGCGGGCGGCCCCACCATACCCGGCCCCGATATCCATCGCATACCGATCGGCACTGATCTGCCCCAGCGTCTGGGCCATACGCTGGACCGTGCGCTGGCTGGCGTCATAGATCGGCTCATCCGGCCGGGTATAGATCCCGACATGAATATCTTCGCCACCCCAGATCGTGGCATAAAAGCGATCGGCATCGGAACTGTTGTAGTAGCTCTGAGCCGTCTTTACCACCTGGGAGTAGTGACTGCTCGCGCCGGACGGATCGCCGGCATGATACTCCTTATCGGCGACATGGATAAAGAAATCCGGGTCGGCTTCGTGATAGGTCTCCTGAAAATCGCCATAGGTCTTGACCCGCTGGAAACCAACCTGCTTCATCAAATCCTGCATATAGTGCTTACGCAGGGGAAACATATTCAGATGAAAGACGGAGCGGTCAGGGAATTCATACCGGAAGCGGGCCAGACCCTCATCAAGATGTTCCGGCTGCGCCTTCACATTCTCGCCACAGTAGTAAAATGCATGGCTGGGCTTGCGATCATGGTCCATCAGCGCATCATAGTTTCGCTGATCCAGAATAAGAATGCCATTGTAGCGCAACGCTGCGTAAAACTCGGCCAGGCAGCGGCGGCGGTCCTGTTCGGAGAAGAGATGCGTAAAGGAGTTTCCGAGGCAGACAATCGCGTCATACTTGCCGCGAATATCCCGGTTGAGCCAGCGCCAGTCGGAATGCACCGTCCGCAAAATATAGCCATTCCGCTTGGCATTTTCAAAGGCTTTCGCCAGCATGGTCGGACTACCATCCAGACTCGTCACCTCAAACCCGGCTTTCAGCAGTTGCACCGAGTGGAACCCCGTTCCCGTGGCAACATCCAGCACCTTGCGCGCACCATGGTCCTTTAAGACCCGGATGAAAAAGTCACCTTCGCTTGATGCACGACCATCCCAGTCGATCAGAGCGTCCCACCTCTCGACAAACGTATGCACATACTCCAGTTGGTAATGGTCGGTCTTGCGGTCCTGCAGGGGATCTGGCCCGTACACCTGTTTATCCAGCATGGTCATGAGTGTTCTCCTTTTCTACGAGTTCTACGAATATCGGGCGGCCGTAGATACAGATGCTATCAGCCATCTGGGACAACCTGGCACAAGAAATCTTCTGGGTATGTGACAGACCACGTGATAGCGCTACAGCTTCAAACGGGGGTCCACGCACTCAGAAGATTTCAAAACGTGTGCATTTTGTCGGGCAACATCGTTGTTTCCAGTAATAAACCTCCTTTGGAACTGGTGGCAAATCCCTGCAACCGCTCTACAACACATTCCCTTACTACAGGAGTAGCCGCGAAAATAAGAGAGCTTATGCACAATAAGAACGAAACCGCATCGGAATGCGCTAAATGCCGTCAGACAAGGCGGTCTTTTTAGCCCATCGGGACGCCATATCCACCTTATTGTACATAGACTCTAAGGTGTTGCAAGAGAAACATCGGCAGAACCAACTGTACATGCTATTCGCAAAATATGCAAATGCATGAGAAAACTTCTTTGTTCAGATAAAACAAAAATACTAAACCGTTTTACCTCAACGCTCACGAATTTGTAGACTCAGCAGCGTAATCATGACCCCTAGCAAAATAATGCTTGCCAGTGCCATCCGCAGGCCCACCAGTTCGGCCAACCCGCCGATAGTGGCTGGCCCCAGCAGCATGCCCACATAACTGACGACCGTGATCTGCGAGCTTACCTGCCCCGTCCGCTCCCCGGCGATATCCCCCGCCAATGAGAAGATCACCGGCACGATATTTGCCGGCGCCAGCCCGACGATAAGTATCCCGGCCAATGTTACCAGGGGCAGGCCGGTCCCCAGGGCCACCAGCATGCCCCCGGAGGCCGGCACCCCGGCTACCCGCAGCGTAACCCGCCGCCCCACCCTCTACATCCACGAGGGGGTCAACTACGATCTCTACTGTTTTGACATTGTGCAGCGCTTTCTGCTGGTGCTGGTCTTCAACAAAAAGGTTGCCACCTCAAAAATCGGCACAGTCTGGATTTCGACCAAGCGGGCTATTCGCGAACTCCATGATGAATTGAGTTGA
>DAOTUI010000067.1:0-8835 GCA_034437035.1 Chloroflexaceae bacterium | reverse complement strand
TCTTTTTCACAAAAATGTTGCACAAAGTGCAACATTTTTGTGAAAAAGATAAAAACAGTACCATGCTGCCGCAGGCGATTCTGCCGTTCACCGGGTGAAACGCCCGGTTTGATGAACCACCGCGTAAGTCGTGTCAGTAATCAGTAGTCCGAATTTGGTGAGGTTCAGGTGATTGTAACAATATCCATCGGATATGTCAATCATACGCGTTACGCGGTCGGTTCCAAACCCAGGCGTCTGCCGGGACAACTGGCCCGATGCGCCTGCGGCAGGGTGGAATGGGACATTCTTTTTCCGAAACATGTGGCGCTCCGAGCCACATGTTTCGGAAAAAGACAAAAACGTACCATGCTGCCGCAGGCGAAATACGCCGTTATCGAGAGCAAACGGTCCGTTTGCACGCACACCGCGTACGTCCTGTCAATCATACGTTAAGGGTTACGCCTCACGCCTCACGCCTCACGCCTCACGCCTCACGCCTCACGCCTCACGCTTCATGCCCCTCGCATCAACCGGCGATTGCGCGTTTTGTGGTATGATTTGCGGGCAACATTCATGGCTCCTACGAAAAAGCACAGATCCACCGGGCAGCGTGTCGGTTCTCGGTTCTCAGTTCTCAGTTCTTTCTACGTAATGCATCTCAAACGACTCGAAGTTCAGGGATTTAAGACCTTCGCCGGTCGCACCGTGTTGGAGTTTCGCCCGGGGATTACCGCGATTGTTGGGCCAAACGGCTCCGGCAAGAGTAACCTGGTCGATGCCGTGCGCTGGGTGCTGGGTGAGCAGAGCTATAGCACTCTGCGGTGCCGCCGTACCGAAGAACTGCTCTTCAGTGGCGGCGGGCGGCGGCCCCCCGCCGGGTTTGCCGAGGTTTCGCTGACCATTGACAACAGCGACCGATTGTTGCCTCTTGCCTTTGACGAAGTTACGATCACGCGGCGGGCGACCCGGGCCGGCGAGAATGAGTATTTTATCAACCGCGCCCGCGTCCGACTGCGTGATCTGCAGGAGGCGACCGAGCCGCTGGGTGGTTCCTACACGATTATCAACCAGGGACTGGTTGATCAGGTGCTGACGCTGCGACCGGAAGAGCGCCGCCGGCTGTTCGAGGATGCCGCTGAGATCGGGGGTTTTGAACTGCGTAAGACCGAGGCCGAGCGCCGTCTGCGCGAAACCGACAGCAACGTCCAGCGGATCGCCGACCTGATCGGCGAACTGGAGCCGCGCCTGCGTTCGCTCAAGCGGCAGGCCGCTGAAACCCGCCGGCAGCGTGAACTGACCGCCGAACTGCAGCAACTGCTCGAGCAGCACTACACTGCCCAGTGGCATGCCGCCCGCCGGGCACTGGCGGCCGCCGGGCAGCAGGTAGATCAGCAGACCGCCGCACTGGAACAGGCCCGCACCGCTCAGAGCCGCATCGCCACCGAGTTGCGCACCCTGCGTGACGCCCTGCGCGGGCAGCGGGAACGCCTGGGCGAACTGCACCAGCGGAGCAGCCGGCTCCACACCCAGGCCGAGACTGCCCAGCGCGATCTGGCGGTAGCAGGTGAACGACTGGCCGCGTTGACCCAGCGCACGGAAGAGCAGGAGCGTACCCGCAACGATCTGGAACTGCGCCAGGCCGAGGTTGAGCAGGAGCGCGCCACCGCCGAAGCTGCGCTGGCCGCCGCCGAAGCCACCCTGAACGAACAGCGGACGCAACTCGCTGCGCAGACCAGCGCAATGGCCGAACTGGAAACGGCCCGCCGCGAACTGGCGCAGGAGTTGACCCGGGCGCAGGATGCCGCACTCAAAGCCGCCACGGTCGTTGCCGAGGGACGCAGCCGTGCCGAGCAGCAGGCCACGCAACGCACACGCTTGCAGCAGGAGCAGACCGAACTTGAAGCCGCTTTGCAGCAGACTGATGAATGGTTAGCCGCCGCACAGCAGCGGGTTGAAGCCGCCCATGCCGCCGTCACCCAGGCTGCGGAAGAGCAGACCGTCGCCGCTCAGGAAGAGGTCACTGCACGGGATAGCCTCAAAACCCTGCGTAGTGAGCGGGCCGCCGCCGATGAACAGTTGGCCGCCGCACGCCGCACCCTCACCGATATCGAGGCCCGTCGCGAGTCGCTCAATCGGTTGGCACGCTCCTACACCGGCACTTTTGCCGGGGTCAAGGCCGCCATGCAGTGGGCCGAGCGTACCGGGTGCGCGGGCTTTGCGCTGGTGGCGTCAATTATTCGCACTCCCGCCGAACTGGAGACCGCTATCGAGGTGGCGCTGGGTTCGCGTCTGCAAAATATCGTTGTCGAGACCTGGCAGGATGCCGAAGATGCGATTGCCGAACTCAAGCGCAGCGGTGCCGGGCGTGCTACCTTCCTGCCGCTGGATACGCTGCGCGCCCGCGCCGGCGACAACCGACCGCGCGCAGGCAGTGATGCTGTTCTCGGTGTCGCGGCGGATCTGGTTGAGTATGACGAGCACTACGCCACGGTAGTTCAGCAACTGCTGGGACGTGTGCTGGTGGTGCGCGATCTGCCGACGGCCCGCCGGGAACTGCGGCAACTCGCCGGTGGCTGGACGATTGTCACGCCGGCCGGGGAGCAGGTCAACAGCGGTGGCGCGGTCACCGGGGGCGCACGCACGAAGGAGAGCGGAACGCTGCGGCGCGAGCGGGAACTGCGCGAACTACCAGAGCAGGTAGCGACCGCTCAGGCCGCCGTTGATGCTGCCACCGCCGCGCAACACGCCCTGGACGAGCGCCTGACTGCGGCAACCCAGGCCGTCCGTACCGCCGAAACTGTGCAGCAGGAGGCCAACCGTCACTTGAACGCCCGGCGGGCCGATCTGGACAATGCAGCGCGCCAGTCCACCCAGGCCAACCAGGAACGCGACTGGCAGCGCAGCCGGTTGGAAAGCGTTGCCCGCGACCTGGAAGCGCTGGCGGCCCAGACGGCCGCGTCGGCAACGCAACAGGCCGAAGCGGAAGCCCGCGCTGCGACGGCGCAGGAGCATCTGGAAGCGCTCCGCGCCCGCCAGGAGCGCGAAACCCAGGCCAACCGTGAAGCACAGGAGCGGTTGAACAGTATCCGCGCCGCCGTCGCCGATGCCGAGAGTCAGGCCCGCGCCCAGCGTACCCTGGTCGCCGCGCATCAGCAGACGCTGGCGCGCCTGACGCAACAGCAACACGACACCGCGCAGCGTCTCGCCAACCACGCCGAAGAGCGCACGCGGATGCTTGCCGGCCGCGATACCGCCGAGGCGAACCACCAGGCGTTGCTGCAACAGATCGATGTCCTCCGCGCCGAGATTGGCCCGGCTGAGGAACATCTGCATGCCGGGGAAAGCCGCCTGACCGCCCTGGAGGAGCAGGAGGGGCAGGCAACCGCCGCACTACTCGAACATGAGACCGCCGCCAACCGCGCTAACCTGGAAGCCCAGCGCGCTCAGGACCGCCGGGACAACCTGCTGGAACGTGCTGCCGTCGACGGCATTACGTTGACCGATGCAGAACCGTCGGTGGTAGAACCCGCTGCGGATGCGGCACCGTCCGTCGCCCAGCGTCCGCCGTCTGAGTTGCAGGAGGCGATTGCAAAACTCCGCGAGCGGATTGCACGGTTGGGAGCGATTAACCCGCTGGCCCTGGAAGAGTATGAAGCCGCCGCCGAGCGCCGGCAATTCCTGAGCAACCAGCTTGCCGACCTGCACCAGGCCGAGACCACCCTGCGCGAGTTGATTACCGAACTTGAAGCGGCGATGCATGCCCAGTTCACCCAGACCTTTAGCGCCGTGGCCGATGAGTTTGAGCGCAGCTTTAACCGGCTGTTTGGCGGTGGTATGGCACGGCTGCAGATGGTCAGTAGCGGGAATAACACCTCCAGCAATGGCGACGGCACTACCGAAGCCGAAACGCCGCGCGCCTGGGGCATCGAGATCGTCGCGCGCCCGCCGGGCAAACGCCAGCAAAACCTCTCGTTGCTCTCCGGTGGCGAGCGAGCATTGACTGCCTCCGCACTACTCTTTGCCATCCTGACCGTTAATCCCAGCCCCTTCTGCCTGCTGGATGAGGTTGATGCCGCGCTGGACGAGTCGAACGTCGGGCGCTTCCGTGAGGCGCTGGTAGCATTGACGCATCAGACGCAGTTTGCGCTGATTACGCATAACCGGGGCACTATCGAGGTCGCCGATACACTCTACGGCGTCACAATGGGCGACGATGGCGCATCACGCGTGCTCTCACTCCGCATCGAGGAGTATGTTAAAAGTCCGTAGTCCGTAGTCCGTAGTCCGTAGTCCGTAATCTGTATCCCGAAGTCTGAAGTCCGTAGGGTCACTCTGGTAGGGACGCGCTTCTGTGCGTCGGTCTGTAGGATCTAGTCAGTCGGGATGCGCTTCTGTGCGTCCATCTCAAGAGAAGGAGAAATTTGTGAAGGGCAAGGAGAAAAACCCACTGGTGGCACTGGGTGGTCTGTCGGTGACGGCGGCCATGGCCTGGATCAGCTACAGTAAGCTGCTCGTTCCGCATAACATGCCGCTGCCGCCCGCCGTATCGGGTGAGCGGCATGAGTTCACCGGGCGCGCCGGCCGGCTCAGTTACTACCTGGCCGGGGAAGCGGCCCAAAATACCACACCCCTCCTGTTGATCCACAGCATTAACGCCGCCGGATCAGCCTACGAGGTGCGCCTGCTGTTCGAGCACTACAAAACGCACCGCCGCGTCTATGCGCTGGACCTGCCGGGCTTTGGCTTTTCCGAGCGTTCCGACCGCCAGTACACGCCCCGCCTCTACACCGATGCCATCCTGGATATGCTGGAGCAGATCGAACGCGATGTCGGGTCGGCACCAGTGGATACGCTGGCGCTCTCACTCGGTGCCGAGTTTCTGGCGCGCGCCGCGATTGATGTGCCGGAGCGCTGCCGCAGCCTGGCGTTCATAACACCTACCGGCTTCCGTCGCAGCCAGGAGCGCTACGCCGAGATTGGCGCGACGATGGGCAACTCGTTTGTGCGCGATCTGTTTGATCTGCCGCTCTGGAGCCGCCCTTTCTTCGACCTGCTGACCAGCAAGCCCAGCATTCGCTTCTTCCTGGCACAGACCTTCGGCGCATACGAGCCAATCCCAACCGAACTGGTTGAGTATGCCTACCTGACCACGCATCAGCCGGGAGCGCAGCATGCCCCCTATGCCTTTGTCTCCGGGTTGCTCTTTAGCGCCGACATCGGCCGCATCTATGACGCGCTGAAGCTGCCGGTCTGGCTGGCCTATGGCACGCGCGGCGCTTTTAGCAACTTCCAGGATCTGAAGAATGTTCAGGTGGGCGAGAACTGGTCAACTCAGGCATTCGGGACGGGCGCGCTGCCCCACTTCGAGCAACTGGAGCCTTTCATCACGGCTTACGATGGGTTTCTGGCGAGGATAGGAAGATAGCCGCATGTCAGATAAAACCAGCGTACTCCAACCGATTACCGACCGCACCTTCTACCTGCCGGGGGCAAATAACCTGGGCGTCGTTGCCACCGAGGGCGGCGGCGCAATTGTGATCGACACCGGTCTCGACAAAGATGTCGGGCGCACGTTGCGCAAGGCACTTGACGCGGCGGGGTTGCGGTTGCACACCATCATCAACACCCACCACCATGCCGATCACATCGGCGGAATGCCTATTTGCTGCGCAATATCCCCGGCGTACTGACCTATGCGCCGCCGCTGGAAGCCGCCCTGATTGAGCATCCCATCCTGGAGCCGGTCTATCTAAACCAGGGTGCCGGCCCCCACAAAGCGCTACGCACCCGCTGGCTGCTGGCTCAGGGCACACCGGTGCATCATCTGATTGGCACCAGTGAGCAGATCAGCCAGGGCACGCCCTTCCCGCTGGAACTGGCCGGGGTGACATTTGAAGTTATCCCGCTGCCGGGGCATAGCATCGCGCAGATCGGTCTGGCCTGTGACGGCGTCTGCTTTGCCGCCGACGGCTTTTTTGGCCCGACCGTGCCGGCAAAGTATGGCGTGCCCTATGTGCATGATGTTGCGGATCAACTCGCCGCCCTGGAACGCCTGGCCGTTCGGGAGGAAGCCTGGTTCCTCCCCGGGCATGGTCCGCTGACCGCCCGCGCCGATCTGGACGAGATGCTGAACATCAACCGGACGGCCATTATCCAGTCGAGTGCGTCGATCCTGCAGGCGCTGCAAGAGCCGGGCGATGTGCCCGCCATTACCGCGCGGGTGCTGCGCGGGCTGGGCCAGACCCCGGCGGGTATTCCGCAGTATGCCATCTTTGCCGGAGCAGTCGCGGCGCATCTGACCTACCTGGAGCAGCAGGGTCGAGCCGAGGTTACGTTGGACGAGCGCGGTCTGATCTGGCGTCGTACGTCGGGCAATTGACCACTTACAAAGCTGATGCTATAGTAGCGCCACTTAACTTCTTCCTTTCTGAAGGCAAAAAGGGGGACACAACCTTGACGTGGCTGCGGTACATGCTCATCTTCGTTCCGATGGCGTTTGTGGCCGAGTTCTTTCTGCACAACGACATTCTGATCTTTGCCTTTTCCTGCATTGCCCTGATTCCGCTGGCCGGTTTGCTGGGGGAAGCCACTGAGGAACTGGCGGTGCATACCGGGCCCCAGGTAGGTGGGTTGCTCAACGCAACACTGGGGAATGCGGCCGAGTTGATTATCACCATTGTTGCGCTGAATCAGGGCCGGATCGAACTGGTGAAAGCCTCGATCACCGGGTCGATTCTGGGGAATCTGCTGCTGATCCTGGGTCTGAGTCTGCTGCTGGGCGGTTTTCGGCATGGCACCCAGCACTTTAACCGGCAGACCGCCGGGGTTGCCGCCTCGATGATGACGCTGGCGGTGATCGGGCTGATTGTGCCGACGCTGTTTGAACTTCTGCATGAGATCCAGATTGGCGAACTGGAACTGTTTAACACAACGGTGGTCGATCCGGCGCTGAACAGTCTAAGCATTGGGGTTGCGCTGATCCTGATCGCCATCTATGTCCTGAGCCTGGTCTTCGCGTTTCGGCAACCCGAACGCAAAGCCGGGGGACAGGCGGGCGTGCAGGACCACAGCGAAGAAGAAGAGGCCCACAGCGCGAAGTGGAGCGTGCCGGTATCACTCGGCGTGCTGGCGGTTGCCACCCTGGGCATTGTGTTTCTGAGCGAGTTTCTAGTCGGCACGGTTGAGCCGGTGGTCGAGAGCCTGGGCGTGAGCGAGATCTTCCTGGGCGTGATTATTATTCCGCTGGTGGGCAATGTGGCCGAGCATATTGTAGGCGTGCAGGTCGCCGCCAAAAATAAGATGGATCTGTCACTGGCGATTTCGCTCGGTTCCAGCATGCAGATTGCCCTGTTTGTCGCACCACTCCTGGTATTTATCGGTCTGCTGATGGGGCAGAACTTTACCCTCTTCTTCAGCCTGTTTGAGGTTGCAATGCTGGCGGTTGCGGTGCTCCTGGCAACGATTATCTCGGTCGATGGCGAGAGCAACTGGCTGGAGGGCGCGCAACTCCTGGCGGTCTATGTGATTATCGCGCTCGGCTTCCTCTTTATTCAAACCGAAACGGGTGAGGGTGCGCTGCGCATGCTCGGCATCGGCTAATTGCTACGGCAATATGGCAGGGCGCTGATACGGCCGGTTGCATGCATCCGCTCATCAGAGTGCAGGCGTTATGCTCAATACTTTTCATCTCCAGACCTTTCTGGCGGTTGTCGATGCGGGAAATTACACGGCGGCCGCCGAGTTGCTACATATGTCGCAACCGGCGGTCAGTCAGCAGATCCGCACCCTGGAGGAGCAACTGGGCGATGTCCGCCTCTTCCGGCGGGTTGGACAGCGCATGGTGCCGACGCACGCGGGGGAAGAACTGCTGGTTGCCGCCCGCGAACTGGTGACGCTGGCCGAGCGGGCAGAACAGAATATTCGCGCGCTACGCGGGCAGGTTGCCGGGCGCGTGACCATTGGTTGCACGCCGAACAGCGGTGAGTATCTGCTGCCGCCGCTGCTGGCTGCATTTCATACGCTCTTTCCCACGGTAATGCTGACCGTGCAGGTTGCGCCCAGCGAAGTGCTGCTGGAGGAACTGGTATCGCAGCAGATGACACTGCTGTTGATTGAAGAGCAGCAACGGCGGCGCGGCTGGGAGTCGCGCATGGTGGGCAGTGAAGATCTGGTACTGGTGGCACCGGCACACCACCCCCTGCTCCAGCAGGAAGCCGTCCCCCCCGGCATGCTGCGCGAAGAACCGCTGGTCTTGCCGCGCACCGGTACACCGCTGCGCCGCACCATCGAAGAAGGCTTACGGCGGCGCGGCCTGGTTGCCGGCGATCTCTGCATCGCCCTGGAGACCGACAGTATGGCGCTGGCGCTGCAGGGCGTGTATAGCGGCCTGGGGCTGGCGTTTATCCCGGCAACCCGCCGCATCCCCCTCCCGGAGTTAGCACCGGTTGACCTGGCGGGCGCACCGCTGCAACAGGAGTGGTATGTGTTGCGAGTGCGCGAACGGAGTGCCCCCCGCGCGGCGCAGGAACTGTTTACCTTTCTCATCGGTGAAACTGCCCGCACCCTGTTGAACAAGGCCGGATTGCAGGTGACGGACGGCAGTGCTTAAGGTTATAGGTTATAGGTTATAGGTGTTTTTATTTATAAAAAGAATAAAAAACAAACTGGTTCTCCGATAATAATGCGCCGGCTATGCTTTGTTCTCTATTTTTTGTTCTCTGTTCTTTATAACTCACCGTTCGCTTATTTTCGGAACGAGTTCATAAAAATTCCCCACGAGCGGGTCAAAAACGGACACTTGGGAAGCATCTCGCCCCACATGGTGACGAAAATTGCAGAAATGTTTTACACATC
>DAOTUI010000066.1:0-6141 GCA_034437035.1 Chloroflexaceae bacterium | reverse complement strand
TCTTTTTCACAAAAATGTTGCACAAAGTGCAACATTTTTGTGAAAAAGATAAAAACAGTACCATGCTGCCGCAGGCGATTCTGCCGTTCACCGGGTGAAACGCCCGGTTTGATGAACCACCGCGTAAGTTCTGTCATCTACACGACTTACACGGTCACTGACCCGGAAGTTGATATCGCCTCCGGCAGGGCGGAAGATTCTATCTTTTTCACAAAAAAATTCACAACGTGAATTTTTTTGTGAAAAAGGCAAAAACATACCATGCTGCCGCAGGCGAATCGGGCTTCCATCGGGTGAAACGTCCCGTTTGGACACACACCGCGTAACTCCTGTCATCTGTTGCTGGTGCCACATAGTACGCGATGCCGGGACGAAAGGCAAGGTTTGTGGTATGCTGGTTCTGCACAGGAAAGGTATCCTATAGAAAGGGGCAGGCGATGAATGCCGAAGAGCTTCGGGCAATGCAGGCACCGCTGAAAGCGCAGTATCGCGCAGAGCCGGCCACGGCGCTGGTGACGTTACGCACACAGGGACATCTGGGTGAAGGGGTGACATGTAGCGTTACAACCGGCAAGGCGCTGGTCGAAGCCGGACTACACCCGGCAACCGGCGGGGATGGGTTGGCCGCCTGTTCCGGCGATATGCTCCTTGAAGCCCTCGTTGCATGCGCCGGAGTTACGTTGCGCGCCGTGGCAACCGCCCTGGGTATTGCTGTTCGGGGGGGGACCGTTACCGCCGAAGGCGATCTGGACTTTCGGGGCACGCTGGGTGTCGCCGGCGACGCACCCGTGGGCCTGAAAGCGATCCGGCTCCATTTTGACCTGGATACCAGCGCCGACAGTGAGCAACTCCAGACGCTGCTCCGACTGACCGAGCGCTACTGTGTTGTCTATCAAACGCTGCGCCGGCCGCCTACGTTTACCGTCTCACACAGCGCTGGTGAAGCTGCAGCGTTGGATCAGTGATGGTTGACCAGAGGAAATACCCGGTTCTCCACGCGGCGGGGTATTTCGCTCCGCCCGGCTGACAGATGCTCGATCTTTTTCACAAAACATTTGCACAGAGTGCAAATGTTTTGTGAAAAAGACAGGAATCTTCCGCCCTGCCGGAGGCGAAGCCGGCCTTTATCGGGCACAAACACCCAGTTTGATCGCCCACCGCGTAAGTCGTGTAAATCAGAACATACCAGGAGGAGGAAGAACCGAATGCAGGCGTGGAAGACCCTGTCACGCGCAGTCGTGCTGAGTCGGACAAAATATCTAACCGTTGAGGAACATACGGTCGAACTGCCGAACGGAGAGGTCATTTCCGGTTGGGAGTGGATTATCACACCGGACTTTGTAAATGTCGCCGTGATCACCGAGGAGGGAACATTTCTCTGTTTTCGCCAGACCAAATATGCCGTCTCCGGGACTTCGCTGGCACCCGTGGGCGGGTATCTGGAGCCGGGCGAGGAACCGCAGGCAACGGCACAGCGTGAAGTGCTGGAGGAGACCGGCTACACCGCAGACCGATGGACCAACCTGGGCGCTTACCCGGTAGACGGCAATCGCGGATCGGGGACGGCACATCTCTTCCTGGCACAGGGGGCGCGGCGCGTGCGCCAACCGGCCGCCGATGATCTGGAGGAGCAGGAGATCCTCTGCTTCAGTCGGGCCGAGGTTGCGGAAGCCCTGGCACGGGGGGAATTTAAAGTGCTGCCCTGGGCCACGGTGATGATGCTGGCGCTATTGCAGACCCAGGCATAAAGTTGGGGCTTACACGCCGTTCCCGGCCGTTCGACTTGCCGGCATGCTCTCCTCACCATTGGAACTGCCGGCCGGAAGCGCAATCTCGGCAGGTAGTGTAACGGTAAACGTTGAGCCGCTCCCTGGCTGACTCGCAACCTCTATCGTACCCCCCAGCATCCGGCAGAAGTGGCGGCTCAACGCCAGCCCCAACCCGGTGCCGCCGTACGCCCGGGAAATCGTCGCATCCCCCTGGGTGAACACCTGAAACAGATTGCGCATCTGTTCCGGCTCAATGCCGATCCCGGTGTCGCTAATCCGCAAACTAATCCAGTCCTTCCCCTGCCTGCTCGTCCGCTGCGCCGCCAGTTCGATCTGCCCCTGGTTGGTGAACTTGGCCGCATTATGCAGCAGGTTGATCAAGATCTGCCGTAGTTTCGCCCGGTCGGTATAGAGCATACCTAGATCCTCAGTCGCGGTAATCCGGAGCGTATTCTCATTCTGGAGTGCCGGCGGCTCAACGGTTGTGGCAACCTCATCGAGGAGTTCTGTCAGGTCAAAGGTTTCCGGGACAATCTCAACCTTGCCCGCCTCGATCCGGGAGAGATCCAGCAGGCCATTGATCAGCCCCAGCAAATTGGCACTGGCAACGCGAATGCGCTCGGCATCGGAAAGAATATCCGCCAGTTCCAACTGCTCGGCCTGAAAGCGAATCAAATCGTTGTACCCAATGATTGCCGTTAGCGGAGTGCGTAGTTCGTGGCTCATGTTGCGAATGAATGCACTCTTGGCACGGTTAGCCGCCTCGGCCGCCTCCTTCGCCTGGTAGAGTTCACGTGTCGCCTGGGTCAGCCGGGTAATATTGCGCAGAACAATCAGCCGACCAGTGTAGCGCCCCGCCCGGTCATGCAGCGGTGAGATACGCAGGTCGAGAGACTGCTGCTGACCACTGTTGTAGATTACAATTTCGTCCCGGGTTGCGGTGACATCGTGGTAGCGCTCAATCAGTTCGGGGTAGAGTGACAGCGCCTGGCGGACGGGTTGGCCCACAACTTCACGCGCCGTATACCCGATAAAGGCGCAGGCCGCCGGGTTAATATCCACAACCCGGTTCTGAGCATCCAGCACCATAACGCCATCATCCATGCTCTCAATAATCGTATCACGCGCCACGGGAACGATATCCAGCAAGCGGTAGCGAAAGAGGCACCAGGAGATTACTCCCCCGGTCAGCAAAAAGGCAAACGGAGTCAGATCCAGATCGGGCAGGGGAATAATATCGAAGATCGAGAGCACATTCCCGAACCAGGGAAACAGTGCGCCAATCAGCATCATGACGGTCTGGCCCCGGTAGAGATGGCGCAAACGCAAGGCTTCCCGTACCAGAAAAAACGTCCCCAACAGCAGCAGCACATACGAGTAAGCCGTATGCAGCCAGAAGACCGGCTCTTTGGTCGCTGTCAGCATACCCAGATTATTGATGACTGCATCGCTCCGGAACAGTTGGTGGAATACATTGGTCCAGATAACCAGCAAGGTCAGCAGCGGAACCAGCGTCAGCAGGAGCAGTCTGCGCCGCGTAAGCCGGCCGTCATACCCACTGTACTGTAACGCCAGCAGCAACCAGCTTGTTGGTATCGTCACAATCCCCAGGTAGGTCCAGTTTAACCAGAAGACCTTGACCGGGAGCGATGTACTGATAAGACTCAGGGCATAGCAGCCACTCCATACCGCCAGCGCCAGCATGAGGGTAGCGAATGGCTTTGCGCCCCGGGCGACACGGTAGCGCCAGGCCCTACCGGCAAGAAACAGTGCGATGAAGAAAACAACCAGTAGTAGCAGGGTATAGGGCATATTCTGCCAGTTCATAATACTCACAATCTCAGAGGGAGCAGCGCAGAGTCTGGCCTGGTCGCAGGCCGTGCATGGATCGCGTTTGTGGCATCCAACGGCACCACGATGATTCCCGGCAGCATGGCCAGTCAGCGCATTTCCCGATGCGTATGATGTAGCGAGATTCGCTGTGCTGAGTATACTCCTATTTTACACCATGTATCAACCTTCCCGGCGTTCAATGGCCCGGCCGGAGGTTAAGATCTGATGTCACCAGCCGCTCAAAAAATGACGGGAAAGTTATTAAAAACAGGATGTCGTCGGTCCGCAGGTAGTACGTATGTATTCAGGGATGGTGTTACGCGGAGCACTCTTATGGTATAGTAGCGACCATGCCGGAAATGTTCACGCTATGTCGTATAGATAACAGGGCTTCGTGTATGACGCATGCTTTCACCTACTGCGCACTGATCTGCCTGATTCTGTCTGGTCTGCTGTTGCCGGCATTGGCCCGGGCCGATGTCACCCCCCCGCAGAGCCATATCCCGGCGGCACAGGTGCTGATAACCTATGCCGAGGGCTACCAGGAGACCATTACCAGTTTGCGCCTGGACGACCTGCCGGCGCAGTCGCTGGTCATCTTTCCCGTGCCGGTTCAACCGGAAGTTGACCAACTGCCCACCGGTATGGAACTGTTTGCCTACCTGGAAGCGGCGACCCGGCCAGTGGAGCAAGTTGTCGAACGCCTCGTCTGGGAACGCACACCCGAATCAACCGCGCCCACGCCGGCAGCCACGGAAGCCCCGCGCGAACCGGAACTGCTTGATGACTATGAGATTACCCGACTGCCGGGCACAGGTAGTCACACCCTGGACACCTGGCTGGAAACACATGACGATACCTTACCCCCAGATGTGCAGTCCATCCTCGATACTTACAGCGAGCAGGGATGGCAGTTTGTCATAGTCCAACTGAACGATAATGCCGCCGCCGATGGTGTGCTGGCCCCGCTACGCATGCGGTTCGCCACCGACGAAATCGTCTATCCATTGCCCCTGAGCAGCCTGACCTATCAGCCACTAGAAGTACAGATCTACCTCCTGACCTACGGGCGGATGCTAATGGAGCCGCTGGAAACGGTCTACGCCGGGCCGGTTGCCCAATTGGGCCCACCGCCACCGGCAACCCTGGCTCCACAGTTAACCCAGGCACCCTACCTGACAACCTTTCACGCCGCCGCGCTTGACCCACCGGACACATGGCCCCATCTGGTTGCGCATGCGGCACCGACTAACGCGTCCTACCGCAAAGTCGTCACGACCTACGTAGAAATTCCGCTACGGCAACAGTCGGGGATCTTGCTGGCGCTCTTTTGCCTGATTGTCATGAATCTGGTGACGATTACGGTTGCCTTGAGCTTTAAGCGACACTTCGAGGCGATCAGCCCCGAGCGTGGATAGGGCCAGGATATGCCGCTCTGAAATGAAGTTTGCGAACCATATTACGTTCGGGTAGTGCTGCCTTATGAACTTTGAGATTTTAATCCGGACATCGCCGGATCGGAGTCTCGGCTTCAGCCGAACCAGGCTTTCCCCGCAGTATGCCGCTGCCGAGGCAGGCATCCAACCGGCTCAAGCCGGGATTCCAGTGAGTTACAGGAGTTACGCGGTGCGCGTTCAAACGGACCGTTTGCTCTCGATAACGGCGTATTTCGCCTGCGGCAGCATGGTACGTTTTTGTCTTTTTCCGGAAAAAGAATGTTCCATTCCACCCTGCCGGAGGCGAATCGGGCCAGTTGTCCAGGCAGACGCCTGGTTTGGAACCGACTGCGTAACTCCTGTGAGTCACATAACCGGGCTATTGCGCAAAATTCCTCAGGCAGCTTCTGCTACACTGACTGCCTGAGGAATTTTGCGCACATACTGCGAGTATGGCGTGCGGCAGCAGAACGGTGCAGAGAATGCAGCCTGCTGCTGCCGGAACAATAACCGACTGAAGACAGTACTACTATCACTGATTAAAAATAATCGGAAAATACATCTGTAATCAAACTACTTCTCACCGTTACACCGGAAACATCCCGGCGCAGTCCCGCAACCTTCCCCTGACTCTTCGCCAAATCGTCGGCCCGCTGCGTGGCTGTAGGCACACTTTTTGCTGTTTATCATAACACAATATGTCCTGATGATCTTCGGCACATTTGGCGGTCGGGTGCGGATGAATGCACTTCCCAACGATATAAAACCCTGCCCGATCACGGATCACACGTTCCCGCAACCCATGCCGGCATGTTTCCTAGAACAAAATAGTACCAGGACATATGTTGGAACAGGAACAATGACCTGTTGATTCATGCACAGGTCGAACGGCATACTTTAGATAACAATTTGTACCTTGAGTGCCGATGACACACAGCATCCATCGGCACACTTACTCCATTAATTTATACGACTTACGCGGTGGTTCATCAAACCGGGCGTTTCACCCGGTGAACGGCAGAATCGCCTGCGGCAGCATGGTACGTTTTGATCTTTTTCACAAAAATTTTGCACTTCGTGCAAAATTTTTGTGAAAAAGAATG
>DAOTUI010000065.1:0-49302 GCA_034437035.1 Chloroflexaceae bacterium | reverse complement strand
AAATGTTTTACACATTACGGAACCGTGTACGCCAAAGTGGGGAGAGTGTTCCAAATTTTGTCGGTTTTTCAGGCTCAAGTGGGATGAAAATTCCATTTAGTACCCTAAAAAATAAGCGAACGGTAAGATCTTCTCTCTGGCAACTGGTCCGTCTGATCCGGCTGCGCACTATTATAGCAAAGAACAAACGAACAAAAGACAAAGAACAAAGACATCTTCTGCGGGCGATGCACTGGGTGGGCACTGTTCGCTGTTGCTTTACTCTGGGTTCTCTTCAGAAATTCTCTTTACCGCGTGTCGGATGGAGCAGCAAAAGATGGAGCAGCAGGCTTCGCATGCTCCCCAACGTAGGAAGGTACTCTGGCGTATGTCAATGCAGGCGGTGAAAAACCTTTGATAGTTCGATTATACCACGCCCCGATGTGGGTAACAAACGGGCCGCCCATGGCCGACATGGTGTATCATGGAAGGAGACGATCAGCCGGCGTACGCCATCCAGGGCAGAGGAGGCACACCGATGGATACCCCGACCGCGGAACGGGACGACTATGACCACCCCTGGAAGCAGGTGCTGGAACACTACCTGGCGCCCTTCCTGGCGTTCTGCTTTCCGGCGGCCCACGCGGGCATCGACTGGTCGCGGGGCTATGTCTTTCTGGATACGGAACTCCAGCAGATCACGCGCGATGCCGAGTTGACCGGCCGTCATGTTGATAAACTGGTCAAGGTCTGGAAGCACGGCGGGGAAGAGACCTGGCTGCTGATTCACATCGAAATTCAGAGCCAGGAAGACCCGAACTTTGCCGAGCGGATGTTCATCTACTACTACCGCATCTACGACCGCTACCGGCGGCCCATCGAGAGCCTGGCGATCCTGGGGGACGAGCGGGCGGGGTGGCGCCCGACGCAGTTCCAGACGCTGCCGGTGTGGGAGACGGCACTGAACTTCCGCTTTCGCAGTGTGAAGCTGCTGGACTATCAGCCGTGGGAGCGGTTGGAGGCGAGTACCAACCCGTTTGCCACGGTGGTGATGGCGCACCTGAAGACCATGGAAACCAGGCACGACAGCGAGGGACGGCTGCGGTGGAAACTGACGCTGATCCGGCGGCTGTACGAACAGGGGCTGAGCCGTGACGATATCCTGCGGCTCTTTCACTTTCTGGACTGGCTGATGTGGCTGCCGGAGGAGTTGACCGACCGCTTCTGGCAGACCCTGCGAACCTACGAGGAGGAACACCAGATGGCCTATGTCACCAGTGTGGAACGGCTCGGCATGCAAAAGGGCCGGGCCGAGGGCCGCGTCGAAGGCCGGGCCGAAGGCATGCAAGAGGGGCAACTTTCCCTGATCCTGCGGCTGTTGACACGCCGCTGTGGGGAACTTGCCCCGGCAACCGTGGCGCAGATCGCGCACCTGACGATGGAGCAACTGGGGGCGTTGGCGGAGGCGCTGCTCGACTTCAGCGATGCCGATGATCTGCACGCCTGGTTGCAGGCACTTCCGCCGGCGGAGTAACAACCTTGCGCGGTTGCAAACCGCGCCTATGACAATCTATACAGCGTTTAGATAAAAAGTACGGGCATGCCCGGATAGCCGGAACCGGGCATCATCCGGTAAACTGGGGGCAAGAGAAGAGCGGGGATTCCCAAGGGGGGGCAGGAATAGCGCATTCCTGCCCCTTCCGCATGCGCCGGGCATGTGCGGCCTACGAGCGGCTCCCGTAGATCGGTCTACGGGAATCCCCCACAAACCTCCGTGAATCTACGGATAGCATTTTCGCGAGGCAATGGTTAAACTGGAGTTACGGAGAGGAGTGAACGTTATTCATATGCGGGGCAGGATTTACGAAGGGATCTCCTCTTGCTCTGTCCCCGTTCTGGTCGCACATCCAATTCCTCCATCCAGACCAGTATCGTGGCCGTCGATCCCGGTAAAGGAAAGCTGATGCTGCAACCCATTATTATGTTCGTTGCAGACAATAGTGATATCTTCACAGTTTTAGGCGCAGTGCTGGATTGTCGTGACTATTCGGTAATCTACTACACCGAGCAGCATCTGCGCGAAGCAACGATGCAGAGTGGCTGGACCGATGTGGCGGTGATTGATCTGCGGGGTATCGCGCTGGAGCAGGTTGAAGAGCTTCTGTTCCATCTGCGGCAGTTCCCATTCAGCCGGACAGTTCCGGTGCTGATCTGCTCAGACGGCATATATTGTCCTACAGCCTGCGCATCTTTATGCCGGTCCGCGCAGCATTGGGGTACGACGCTGCTGGAGCCGCCGGCCACATCCGGCCGCTTGCTGAATGTCATTCAGCAGCGGCTGCACCGTCTGTCGGTTTAGGACCAACCGTTCCATCTGCGCGCAAGCCCGATCCGGCGGGTATGGCGTGCGGGAGCCATGCTCCCGCCTGGTGCTGACCGAGGCAATGGAAAACCGGCTGATGAAGGTTGCGAACATCATGCGGGGATGGCGTGCGGCAGAAGAACGGTGCATAGAATGCACCCTACTGCTCCAGATCATAGATGTCCGGATTTCATGTTCAAAGTTCATAAGCCGGGACTCCAATCCAGCGAGATCCGGATTTCATGTTCAAACTTTACGCAGCGTACCCTACGGCTGTGATCGTCCTGTTAGCTGTCACTTTTCTTGAAGAGAGGAGAGCGTCTTGAATGCAATACAAAAGGAAATTGCTATGGCCCTGATCGCCGTTGTCAATGATGATCCCGACTACCTGGAGATGATGCGCGACCTGTTGGAAGACCTGGGCTACCAGTCATTTTTTTGCACCAAGGACAGTGGGGCATATGACGCCATCAAACAACACCGGCCCGATCTGATTATGGCGGATGTACTCATGGAACGGCCCGACTCCGGGATTCGCCTGGTGGAACAACTGCGCCAGGACGCGGAAACGCAGGATATCCCGGTGATCGTGGTCACGGCGGATATCTTCTTCCTCGAGAGCCATACCGGGTGGGCGCACGGCCACAACTGCGCCATTCTGACCAAACCCTTCCTGATCGAGGATCTGGAGCAGTTGATCAATGAGATGTTGCCGGGTGCGTGATACCGTCTACGTATCGGGCCACGAATACACAAGGATCGTGATGCTGTCACACCAGCGGCCAGAGCGGGGCCAGTAGCCACTCTACCACCCGCCAGTACCAGGGCCGCTGTTCCCACGCTTCGCGCCGGATCTCGCGGGCGCTGGTGCAGTCGCGCGCGAATATATCCTCCATTTGTGCAGCCAGTTCAGCGTCAAAAAGCTCCGCGTTGATTTCATTCATCCCGATCATACTCAGGCGGTCCAGGTTGGTTGCGCCGATGGTTGACCAGCGTCCGTCAATCGTCATCGTCTTGGCGTGCAGTGTCGGGCCAATATAGCCGAAGATGCGGATGCCGCCGCGTAGCAACCGGCCAAACTGACGGCGACCGATCCAGTCCGGCAAAAAATGGTTCGAGGGCCAGGGGATCAGGATCTGCACATCCACGCCCCGCGCGGCTGCCCGGATCAACTCGTTGATGATCGGCGGGTCGGGCGCGAGGTAGGCCTGGGTCACGCGGATGCGTTTCTGGGCGCGCTGAATCGCCTGAATATACATATCGCGGATGGGAAAGATTAACTGCAGCCGGTCGTTGCAGTAGACTCGAATGTCGGATTGCCATTCACCGGGGGGGAGCGGCAGCGCCGGTAGCTTCCCGCGATAGCTGTTCCAGAAGGTGGCGAAGGCATGCGCCAGATCCAGCGCCGCCGGACCGCGCAGGCATACCTGGGTATCGCGCCAGGGTTGGTAGAGCGCGCCGATGTTGTAGCCGCCGACAAAGCCGACCTGCCCGTCAACTACCAGGATCTTGCGATGATCGCGCCCCAGGCGGCGGGGATCAAGCAGGTAGCTGGGTTGGTGACTGATCGAGCTGTAGGGTAGCAGATGCAGCGTGGGCAGATCGGGGAAGCGCCGGAAGGCCGGGGGCATCATAACATTGCCCATCCAGTCGTAGATGATGTAGACCTGCACGCCGGCGCGGGCGCGGGCAATCAGGGCGTCTTTGAACTGCTGCCCCAATTCATCGGCATGCCAGAGAAAGGTCTCGAACAGGATCGTCTCCTGCGCGGCGTTGATGGCGGCCAGCATATCCCGGAAGAGCGTAGAACCAGTTGTGTAGATCTGCACCTGCGTTGTGCCCAGTTGGGTTGGCGGCGGCTGCAGCGGTGGCAGATGTTCCGGGCGTGCCGGGGCCGGGTAGACTTTCCGCACAATCTTTAAGATGATGATCAGGCCGAGTTGCACCAGGAAGAGCGCGCCGATGGCCTTGCGCAGGCTCCGCCAGAGCGTTGTCAGGATAAGTTTCATAGGGAAGAACTGAGAACTGAGAACTGAGAACTAAGAATTGAAAATGGTGTTGCTGCTGTGGTTATAGCACATACGGTGCCAGTGAGAGAACGGAGAACGGAGAACGGAGAACGGAGAACTGAGGACTGAGGACTGGGAAGGAACGCATTGTGCTGCCTTAGACCGTCATTCCTGCTCAAACTCTGCAAGGTGCATCAACGTTTCCGGGTGCGCTCTGACCTGCTCCAGGGTAACCAATGCCTCGCGCAGCAAGTGAGTACCACGGAACGTGCTAACGTGCTAACACCCGCCCGCGCAATCCCGCCGGGGCCGCGATACCAAAGCGCGCCAGCAGCGTCGGCAGGATGTCGTAGATCTGCGCACCCTCAACCGGCGTTCCATTGGCGGGGCGTTGCGGGTCGGCGAAGATAAACAGGCCATGCTGTGCGTGGTTGGCATCATCGGGACCGGTGTCATTCTCGCGGGTGTAAATCGTCCCGTGTCCCAGCGTTCCCACCGCACGCCAGGCCAGGTCGCCAAAGTAGACCAGCAGATCGGGCGCAACTCCGCGCACCCGCCGATAGAGTTGCTGTGGTGTGAAAGCTCGTGTCCCCAGCGGTTGCCCATCCGGGCCGGGGAGCGCCTGAAGCCTCGCCGCCAGCGTCTCCCGCTCCTGCGCATACTCGGCCGGCGGAATCACTCCCTCCGGCTCGCGCCCCTTGACGTTCAGGAAAACCCGCCCGTAATAGCCGCCCGCGCCCCATGCCCGCGTACGACTCCAGTCAACCTGCTCCGGTTGGAGCGGCTGCGGATTGCCTTCCCGTAGCATCGGTCCTTCGTGCAGGGTCAGGTAGCCCTCCGCCAGTAGCCATTCATTCAGGCAGATACCGCCCATCAGCGGACGTGCGCCATGGTCCGAGACGACCAGCACGACGGTCTGATCATCGCAGCGGGCCAGCAGGGTACCGATGCGCCGGTCAATATGGCGGTAGTAGTCGTGGATAGCGCCGGCGAAGGGAGAATTCGGCACAAAGAGCGGATGCTGCGGGTCCATATGCTTCCAGAGCGCATGATGAATGCGGTCCACTCCCATCTCCACCAGCAGCAGCAGATCGGGATCGTCACGATCGAGCAACTGCTCGGCCAGGGTAAAGCGCTGGTCGCACAGCGTGTAAATGTCGCGGAGAATACGCTCCTTCTCCTCGGAGCGAAAGTTGGGCACGTCCAGCAGATAATTCCCCACCCAGTCGGCAATTTCAGCAGCCAGCGGGGGCGGGTAGGTGTATTCGGCGCGGTTGTTGGGGGCCAGGAAGCCGGAGATCAGCACCCCGTTGACCGGCTGCGGCGGAAAGCTGCCCGGCACACCGATCACGGCCACGCGCCACCCGGCAACCCCCAGGATATTCCAGAGGCGCGGCACCCGCACGGCCTGGCTGTCGGCGATAGCCATCTGCTTATACCCACGGTCAGCGCGGTTGCGGAAGCCGTAGATACCCAGCTCGCCGGGATCGCGCCCGCTGAACATACAACTCCAGGCGGGCACGGTAATCGCCGGGATGCAGCTCTCCAGTCGGCCAAAACTGCCCTGCTGCATCAACCGCGACAGGTTGGGGAGATCATCACGCCACTGCTCAAACAGCAGCGACGGTTCGGCGCAGTCCAGACCAATAATGAGCAGGCGAGGTGACATAATAATGGTTATGGGTTAACGGTTAACATGATAACCGTAGTTTGTAAAGAGAGTGATTACCGGGGGCATTGCCGTGATGTGTCGCAGCCCGCACCCCTCTGTGTTCTCTGTGTTCTCGGTGGCAAAAACGCGTTATGGATTAGCCGGTTTCTCGCTGGTTCCTGTTTCTTCCTCTTCAACAGCTTGTTCCGGTGTCTCAGTTCTGGGTTCTGCGCTCTGCATTTCCGGTTCTGCGCTCTGCGCTCTGCGCTCTGCGCTCTGCGCTTCCGGTTCTCGATGCCGCCGGTAGAGCAGAATGGCCGAGCCGATCACGGCAATCGCCGACAGGATGTGGACCATATTGAAGTTCGTTCCGGGAAAAAACCAGGAGTCCGTTCGGAGAAACTCGATAAAGAAGCGCCCGAACGGATACCAGATCAGATAGAGCAGCGCAATATCGCCGGCGCGCAACCGCGATTGAAAGCGCCGCGCAATCCAGAAGAGCAACCCGAAGCCAATCAGGTTCCAGATCATTTCATAGAGGAAGAGCGGATGAAACCGGGTGCTCTCCGGATATTCGGCCAGGTTGTTGTAGGGTGGGATGCGATGTTGCGGATCAATCCGCAGGCCCCAGGGCAGCGTGGTTGGCGGGCCATAGAGTTCCTGGTTGATAAAATTGGCCCAGCGTCCAATCGCCTGCCCCAGCGGTAATGCCAGCGCAATCCCATCAAGATAGATCGGCAGGCGCAGTTTGCGGGCGCGGGCAAACAACCACATTGCCAACCCACCCAGGAGAAAGCCGCCAAAGATATGCAGTCCACCCTGTCGCAGGTCAATAATGCTGATCGGATTCTCGAGATAGCGCCCAAATCCCTCCGGGCCACGCGGCGACTGGATAAAGACATAGTAGAGCCGCGCGCCAATCAGCCCCGCAATCAATACCCAGAACAGCATATCCCAGACGTTATTCGGATCTTCGCCGTGCCGGGCAACATAGCGGCCGGCGATCCATGTCCCCGCCAGGATGGCGGTCATAATGATCAGGCCGTACCAGCGTAACGCCAGCGGGCCAAACTCGACAATGATTGGATCAACTGGTGGATACATGTTTTTTCGTGTTATGCTTTTTCAGTGGCAATATCTACTTCCAACCAAGGGAACATGTAAGTTGTGTAACTCGGCAGGCACAGGCTACTCCAGGTAGCCCAGATCGCGCAGGCGGCGCTGAACTTCCGGGTCGTCATGGCTGGCTGTTCGGGTGGCCGGCGGAGGCGTGGTCGGCGTCTGTGCAACAAACATTTGCAACTGCTCCTGCAGCGCCTCCACCCGCTCCGGCAGAATCGCCTCTAGATTGAGCGTTTCGCCTGGGTCTTCCACCATGCTGTAGAGTTCCAGGCGATGCTCCCCGGTCTGAATAAGTTTGTGCCGGTCGCTACAGACAGCGCGGCGAACCTGGTCGCAGTCCCGCGCCTGAATCAGATCCGGCTGCCGCCGCCGGATCATCCGGAGCGCATTCTGTGGCGGTAACGCCTCGGCAAACACCATCCCGGCATCCGGTTCGCCGATGGCGCTCTGAGCCAGGGTCAACGTTCGCTCCGGCTCATCGGCCATGCCTGCCGCCGTCAGCACCGTGTTGAACAGGCGGCGCGTCGAGACAAACCGCTCCACAACCGTGCCACGCGGAAAATCGCCATCCGGGTCACGAATAATCAGCGGCACATGCACCAGTTCATTGTAGAGTGAGAATCCATGCCCCATCATCTGCTTCTCGCCCAGGTGATCGCCATGGTCGGCGCAGATGATCAGCAAGGTATGCTCCAGGCGGCCACTGCTGCGCAGCTTATCGATAAAGGCCCCCACATGCACATCCTGGTTGGCAACCTCGGCATCATACATGCCGTCGAGCGTTGCCTTCTGCTCGGCATTAATCGCGCTGTTCAGGGGCGCCAGCCAGCCATAGATATCACTGTTGAACCGGCGCAGGTAGGTACGGGCCGTCTTATCGCGCAGCACATGCGGCGCAAACTGCTCCACAAAGCGCCGAGGCGGGCGGTAGGGCATATGCGCGCCCATCAGGTTGATAAAGCAGAAGACCGACTGGTCCCGCTCCACCCCCCGGCGCTCGACCAGCAACTGCGCCGCATCGTGGAGCGACCGGCTGGTATTGCCCTTAAAACTGAGCGCCGTCTGCCAGAGCGGTACCATCATCGGGGTAAAGGAGAGCGCCAGCAGCAGATCAGAGCGGGCAAAGGCATCCTGCGCGCGGTTGAGCAGCGCCGCCAGACAGCGCTTGAACAACTGGCGATATTTGTCGAACAGATTGGAATGCGCCCCGGCCTGGTTGGGACGGGAGATCATCAGCCCGCTATAGTTCAAAAAGCTGTAGAAGCCGCGCCGCAGCCCATTGTTGACCACGCCGACCAGCGGGTTATTACAAAAACCGGCCGTAAAAAAGCCCCCGGTGAGCAAGCGTTCAGCGAGGGTGGTCAGCGTTTCGGGGAGCACCGAATCGGACTGGTGCGTATGGTGACGGGAGGGATAGACCCCGGTAAACATCGAGGCGTGCGCGGGAATGGTCCACTGCGCCGGAGCGATTGCGTGGCGGAAAAAGGTCGCATCACCAGCCAGAGCATCCAGGTATGGCGATGTGGCGGACGAGTGTCCGTAACATGAGAGCCGGTCAGCACGCTGGGTATCGAGCACCAGCAGCACAATATCGGGGTGCCTGGACATAAATACTATTTCTTCATAGCACAGGGTTCACACCGGCCGGATACCCGGACATCTTGAGCCTGTACGCCCCCGGCGGCTACGCGCACCCTGTAACATATAATCTTAGCTAAGGGATTATTCTGCATACAAGCAGTACCCGCGTACTTTACGCCGGGTGTAGCGAATTGTCAAATAACGCGACTGGCGTGGTGATGGTTTGGGCCACGAAAGCCACGAGTTACGCGGTGGACGATCAAACTGAGCATTTCACCTGATGAAACACAAACCGCCTGCGGCAGCATGGTACTTTATTCTCTCTTTTTCACAAAAAACACTTTGTGAATTTTTTGTGAAAAAGATCTGGTCTCTTCCGCCCTGCCGGAGGCGAAATACGCTTTCCGGTCAGTGACCGCGTAACTCGTGTCATGAAAGACCGACCGGCACGCAACTGGTGCCGGTCGGTCTTTGCAGGTCATGCTAACGTGAAGCGCGTTACTCGACAGTATACTCGCCCTCAACGACGCCTTCATCACGGCCACCGGACTGACCCGGCTGACCCGGCTGGCCCTGTGGCTGGCCTTCGCCGTAGGCCTTCTGCGAAACCTGATACATCTCCTGCTGCAGTTCCGTCGTCAACCGCTGGATGCGCTCCTCGTCCTCCTGGGCAATCGCGTCACGCAGATCCTTGATCAGACCTTCAATGCGCTCACGCTCAATGGCGTCTACCTTGTCGCCCAGTTCATTCAGCGTGCGCTCGCTCTGGTAGGTCAGGCTGTCGGCCTGGTTCTTCATCTCGACCACGGCGCGGCGGCGCTTATCCTCCTCGGCGTGGGTCTGTGCTTCGTTGACCATGCGCTCGACTTCGTTCTGGTTCAGGTTGGTGCTGGCCGTAATGGTAATGCGCTGCTCCTTGCCGGTCGCCTTATCCTTCGCCGAGACATTCAGGATGCCGTTGGCGTCAATGTCGAATGCCACCTCGATCTGTGGGATACCGCGCGGTGCGGGCGGAATACCCTCCAGGCGGAACCGACCCAGCGTCATGTTGTCCCCGGCCATCTCACGCTCGCCCTGCAGCACATGGATATCTACCGCAGTCTGCCCATCGGCTGCCGTGGAGAAGATCTCACTCTTCTGCGTCGGGATGGTCGTGTTGCGCTCGATCAGCTTGGTCATCACGCTACCCAGAGTCTCCACACCCAGCGACAGCGGCGTCACATCCAGCAGCACAACGCCCTTGACATCGCCACCGAGCACACCGGCCTGAATTGCCGCGCCAACCGCGACCACCTCATCCGGGTTGACGCTCTTGTTCGGCTCCTTGCCGATCATCTTGCGCACCAGTTCCTGCACCACCGGCATACGGGTGCTCCCGCCGACCAGCACAACTTCGTGGATTTCGTTGGGCTTCATGCCGGAGTCCTTGAGCGCCTGGTTCACCGGACCCCGCAGTCGCTCGGTCAGCACGCTGGTCAACTGCTCAAACTTGGACCGGCTCAGGCGCATCGTCAGATGCTTTGGGCCGGTGGCGTCAGCGGTGATGAAGGGCAGATTAATCTCTGTCTCCATCATGCTCGACAGTTCCATCTTGGCCTTTTCGGCCGCCTCCTTCAGCCGCTGGAGCGCCTGACGATCCTTGCTCAGGTCGATCCCCTGATCCTTGCGGAACTCCTCGACGATCCAGTCAACAATGCGCGCATCATAGTCGTCACCACCCAGGTGCGTGTCACCACTGGTGGACCGTACCTCGACCACGCCGTCGCCGACTTCCAGGATACTCACGTCAAAGGTACCACCACCCAGGTCAAAGACCAGGATCGTCTCATCCTTCTTCTTATCCATCCCGTAGGAGAGCGCCGCCGCTGTCGGCTCGTTGATGATCCGCAACACTTCCAGCCCGGCGATCTTGCCGGCGTCCTTGGTGGCCTGGCGCTGGCTGTCGTTAAAATAGGCCGGAACCGTAATCACAGCCTGCGTCACCGGCTCGCCCAGGTACGCCTCGGCGTCGGCCTTGAGCTTCTGCAGGGTCATCGCGCTAATTTCCTGCGGCGCGTAGTCCTTGCTGGTCTGGGGGACTTTGATCCGCACATCGCCGCGCGGTCCCGCAGAAACCTCAAACGGTACCATATCGCGCTCAACATCGGTATCATCATAGTCGCGCCCAATAAAGCGCTTCACTGAGAAAATCGTATTATCCGGGTTAATCGTCGCCTGGCGCTTGGCCGTCTGCCCCACCAGTCGCTCGCCATTCTTGGCGAACGCAACCACCGAAGGGGTGGTACGATTACCTTCAGCATTGGGAATAACGGCCGGGTCGCCCGCTTCCATCACGGCGACAACCGAGTTTGTTGTTCCTAAGTCAATTCCTACAATCTTAGCCATTACGTATCAGCCTCCTATGACAAAACGCTCATCTATCTTAATGGGCGCACAAGACGCCCCGGTATTACGGTTACTGCAAACAGTTTACCGTCCTTTCACTAATAGCGCGCAAGATTCGCGTTAGATTTATGTTAGACTCAGGCCGATTCCAGTACCTCTTTCCTAGTTTGCTGCAAGCCGTTCCGTGCTACAATAGGGCGGGAAATAGGGTTTACGCTTTTGCAACCTTTTACCGGATTGTGTTCTACCGTCCCGCACACTGCGCGATAGAGTACAAGGAGTACACCATGTCCCCGACATACCAGCGCTGGTCGCATATACTTCTGATCACCATGCTTATCGTTACGTCGCTGGGCGTCGGGTGGCAGCCGACTCCGGTACATGCCCAACAGATATTTACAGTGACTACAACTGATGATACGGAAGATGCTTGTGACAGTTCTTGTTCACTGCGTGAGGCAATTAATGCTGCAAATGCTTACGTTTCAGCGAATCCTGATACGAATGTAACCATTGCGTTTGATATACCCGGTGATACTTCTAATTCCGCTTACGACCCAACTCCTGGTTCACAAACCTGGACAATTACGCCAGGATTACCGCTGCCGGCAGTGTTATCAAATATCACAGTTGATGGGAGTTCTCAAGCTGAAAATGCTGGCCCTGGTGACCCGAATGAGGATGGGCCAGAGATTATCATTGATGGCCAAAATATTACTAATATTGAGGGTTTTAGCCTGCAGGGCACAAACTCAACAATTAAGGGTCTGGCATTTGTTAACTTCAAAGGAGGACGGGCGGGTATCCGGATTTCTGGTGATGACAATAAGATCCAGGGAAATTATATCGGCATTAACAAGTCCGGTGATGCCACCTCAACGAGTATAGTAGCTGGTATCTGGATTACATCAACGGGAGAAGGAAATATTATTGGTGGTGTCGGGAGCAATGAGAGTGAGCGGAACCTGATTTCAGGGAATGGTCAACAAGGTATTATCATCGATGGTGATAATAACTTTATTCGTGGTAATTTCATAGGCACAGACAAAAGAGGATTTGACCCTGTTCCAAACCAGTCTTATGGTATCTGGATTGATCAGGAGGCTGAGGGTAATGTTATTGGTACCAATGCAGATAGTCAGAATGCCAGTTTTTCCAACCTGATCTCTGGTAATTATGGCTATGGTATCTATATATCTGATGCTTCAAACAATGAAATCTATGGCAATTATATAGGTACTAATCAGTCCGGTTTGGCCGCTATTCCTAATGGTACAAACCCGCTGGTTCCTGGTGTTCCTGAAGGCGGAATTTTTATTTATGCAATTACTTCTTCAGCGACCGGGAATGTTATTGGCGGTACTACTTCCTACTCGCGCAATTTTATTGCCGGTAATGATGGTCCAGGCATTCGTATCAGTGGTTCAGGTGCCGGCGAAAATATCATTGTGAATAATCATATTGGACTGAACCGGATAAATGAGCCACCAGATGGTTCGCTCAATCAAACAGTTGGTATTCTCGTTGACTTTGGGGCGAAACAGAACACTATCGGGGGTAGTGGGAATGCTGGAAATGTGATTGGCGGGATCAACGGCGATGGTATTCGCATTGAAGGTCTAAAAACGATATACAACCGTCCATCCAACGATAATATCATCATTGGTAACTGTATTGGCATTACCCCTCAAAAGCCGCCTCAACCTCAAACTGTGTGTGAAGTAGCGCAATCCAATGCCGGCAATGGTATTACAATCAAGACCAATGTTTCCCGCACACAAATTGGCGGCCCAACCGATGAGGAACGTAATATCATTGCCTACAACGGCGGTGACGGGATCACTATTCAAACTAATACCAGCGATGTAATCTCTACTACGCTGCTCAAGAACACTATTACGGAAAATGCCGGCAATGGTGTGTCGATTGCCAATGCGCAGGAGACAATAATCAATGGGCAGGATGCGGAAACTCCACTCGTGGTTAGCGACAATGGCGGTAATGGTATTGAGTTTAGCGGCACCGTCACAACGACTATTCGTTATAGCAGTATAGCCGGTAATGCAGTGAATGGGATACTATTCGATAATGGTAGCAGTACCGATATTATCTCCAATACAATCATGGAGAATGCCTACGACGGTATCCGCGCCGACCGGGCGATCAGTACTACCATTCAGGGCAACATTATTAACGAAAATGGAGCTAATAGTGCCGGTGAAGGTGGCAACGGTATTATCTTTACCGGTAACTCGGTGCCGGGGTTGATTAGTGGGAATACAATTTACACCAATACCCTGAGTGCCGTTGTTCTGGATGGTACAACCAAACGTACTGCTATCCTGGACAACCGGATGATGGGTAATGGTGAACTGATAACTGATACCGTGCGGGCCGGAATTGAACTTGTCGGCGATACCAGCGGTCTTACGGGTCAGTCTGTGGCGGCAGCACTCGCCATACCAAACCATGATATTGACCCGCCGTTCAACATGGGCTTAAACCAGGATGGGCAGTTATTTGGCTATGTCTATACCGATACTGTCGCCCCGGGTGTCCCCGATGCGGCCGCCTGTATTGATTGTACTGTGCAGATCTTCAGTACAAGTTTCGGCACGAGTGTCAAGGATATTCAGGGCCAGGAGTTGCTTGGTGCGGTGACACCCGCGAGCGATGGCTCTTTCACCTTCCAGTTGACGGAAATTCCCACCAATACCACCAAGTTTGCACTGACGGCAACTGATAACTGGACCGAGCCGGATGAGCGTAACACGTCCGAGTTTGCTGCGTTTACCGTTACTCGCTCGGTGCAGATCGAGCCACCCCGTGTTACTACGGGAGCCTTCCCAACCCAGGTGATTACCTACACCCATACCGTGACCAACAACGGCACGGTAAACTATAATGATCTGGTACTCTCGTACGAATCCAGCCTGGGTTGGGGTGCAAACGCGGGTGAAGTTGTGCTTGAACCATCTACGCCGTTTGCGCTGGCTGCCGGTGAGAGGCAGCCGGTTACGGTAACGCTGACACTGCCCGCCGGACCGGACGAGCGGGTACTTGCCGGCCTGACCGACCTGCTGACCGTCACGGTTTCCAGCCGTTCGGAGCCGTCCGTGAGTGACAGTGTAGTAGATACCACCACCCTGTCTGCTGACGGTAAGATTGTTCTGTCGGTGACGCCACTGACTTCCACCGGGTATACCGAGGAAGGTAAGCCAATTGATTATGCACATGCCATCACCAACAATGGCAATATTACCGCGACGCTGGAACTGAACTCCACCGCGCCCCCGCCGGATTGGCAGGCAACCCTGTCGGAAACCGGCTATGAAGTTGGACCGGGTGAGACGGTTCAGCCGGTTCTGACCGTCACTCCGCCGGAGGTTGCCAATGCCGGGGCAACCGCTGTAGTGAATATTAATATCAACGTCTTAGAGGACGCAACCCAGAACAAGACGATCACCGATACGACGCTTGTCACCACAACCGCTGCGGTTCAGCTCTACCCGGCGCGGCAGGTCGCCGATGGCGCGGCGGGCCGGACGGTGACATTTGAACATGTTATCGAGAATATCAGCCGTGGCCCGGTGAATATTCAACTGGTCGGATCGAGCAGTCTTGGTTCGGAATTCCGGTTCCTGTCAACAACGCCTGGGCTTTCACTGGATAGCCAGAATGGAGTGACACTCACAGAAAATTTACCGCAGAATGTGATAAACATCGTCGCCGAGGTCACTATCCCTGAAGAAGCCGCACCGGGACAGAGTGATACATTTACCATCCAGGTGCTCGATGCCAGGACCGGCAATATTATTGCCTCGGCCCAGGACCGAACCGATATCGTTTTGAGTACCACCGGCAGCACGCGCCTGTGGTTGCCGATAATCCGGCGTTAGCAGGGAGGCAGTATGCAGTCGTCCATCCACAAAATCATTCTTCTTACCATCATGGCATTGCTGGTTGTAAGTGCCCTGCCGGTGCGTCCTGCTCAGGCCCAGACGTCCACGTTTGAAGTTACCAAAACTGCCGATGATGGAAGTAATAATACCCTGCGCTGGGCCATTACCCAGGCGAATAGTACTGCGGGTGATAAGATAATCAGGTTCAACATATCGACATCTGATCCGGGATATAAGACTACCGGCAGTTACTGGAGTATTCGTCTTACCTCGGCTTTGCCGGTGCTGACCAGCGGCAATATTACCATTGATGGTACCGCTTCTGACAAAATTACACCGAAGATTGAACTGGATGGCACTGGGCTCGTTGGAGGTGAGTCCCGGGGTCTGTTTATCAAGTCCTCAAATAATCTGGTGCGCGGCTTGATAATCAACAGTATTCCATCTGGCGGTGGTGGTATATTGGACGGCCCCCTGGGAGTAGGGATTGTTATTAGTGGCTATAATGTAAGTATACCACCTGCTAGTAATATCGTTGAGTATTGTTACATTGGCACCAACTATAATGGGACTGATGAGCGTCCAAATAAAGATGGTGGTATTGCCATTGTCGCCGGTGCGGACGACAATATTGTGCAACATAATGTTATCTCCGGGAACGAAGAGTACGGTGTTTATATTGGGAGAACACCAGGATCAGGAGCGGAACAAGAGACGGTTGAGATTAGTGAGAATATTATCAGAAATAATATTATCGGCCTGAACCGCACCGGTACAACCACACTGGCCAACCTTGAAGATGGGGTACGGATTGGTGATAACGCCAATAGCAACAAGATTGGCCCCGGTAATGTTATCAGTGGCAATGGTGAAGGTAAAGCCACCGGGCCGCCTGATTATGGTGTTGCAATCAGTGGTGAGTTAACTGCTACTCCTGGTACATGGATTACCGGAAATATTGTCACCGGGAACCTGATTGGTACCAATACTGCTGGAACCGGCAGTATCCCTAATGCAAACGGTGGTATTTGGGTGTATCGTACCCGTACTATCACAATCGAGAAAAATACCGTCTCCGGCAACAATAAGACTACTCCCAACGGTTTTACCGGCTATGGTATCATCGTTGATAATCGCCAGGCACTGGCGAGTATCGGGCCGATTACAATCAAGGATAATGTTATCGGACTAAACTTGAATAAAACCGCAGCACTGTCTAACTACATTGGCGTCTTCCTGGAGTGTGGTGCAACCAATGTAACGCTTGGTCCGGGTAACCTCATCGGTGGAAATGATAATGATGGTGTACAGTTTACCAGTAGCTGTAATAATGCTCCTATTACAGGACCGGTGACCGTCACTCGTAACAAGGTTATTGGTAATCAGATTGGTACAAGTAATGCCCGCAATAAACGGCATGGAATCTCTATTCGTGATGGAGCAACGAATAATACCGTCGGTGGCGCGGGAGCCGGCGATGGCAATACCTTTAGCTATAATGGTGATCCTGGTAGTAGTGTTGGTTCAGGGGTGCATATCATTGGCTCTGGAACAAACAACAATCGTGTTGAAAACAACCACGTTGCCAACAACACGAGCGATGGTGTGCGGATTGTGAATGGTCCGGTTGGCAACCGTATTACAAAGACGACTACTACCGGGAATGGTGGCAACGATGAAAATGTTCTGGGTATCCAGTTAGAAAATGGTGGCAATCAGGAAAAAACAGCCAATGTGAATGTTACTTCCGTTACCGACGGGCCACCGCCCCGGCTGAGTGGTAGTGTCTCTGGCTGTAGTTCCGGGTGTACCGTTGAGGTTTTTGGAAATCTGGATGGGGAACGTGACGAAGGCCGCTTCTATGTCACCTCCTTTTCGACAAACGGCAGTTTTAGCAATATTGATATAACCGGCTGTAAGCCTTATCTGCTCTTCACTGTCACCGATAGTTCCGGGAATACTTCGGAGTTTAGTGATCTCTCCGGCCCCTATAAGAGTGCATGTTCTCCAGTATTTGGGGTGTCATTCACGCCCGATCGTACAGGTGCGCAAACCGCCTCTCCCGGTTCGATCACCTACGAGCACACGCTCAAGAATACCGGTAATGGGAGTGATGCCTTCACATTGCAAGGTTCGGTTTTAACATCTGGAGTAACTGGCGTCACCTTTAGTTTCTCACCGGCTCAACCAGTAACGCTGGCTGCCGGTCAACAAACCACGGTGGAGGTCACGGTGAACATCCCCGCTAATATCACCCAGTCACCGTTGGTGACCCGCGTGACGGCTACATCGCAGGGCGATACTACTAAACGTGCCGAGGTTCGACAGACAACGCCGATTGTCCAGAATGAGCCGGTGCCCGAATTAACGCCCCCAACCGCAACTGGTTCCGGGAAGCCCGGCACGCAGGTAACATACGAACATACGCTGAAGAATGTGGGGAACGAAGCCGGCAACTTTACCCTGTCCGTGAGTGGTCTACCGTCCGGGTGGAGTGGCAGTGTCTCACCGCCGTCTGTCAGCAGTCTGGCTCCGGGTAACACCCAAGCTGTGGTTGTCACCGTCAATATACTCGCCGGTGTGGTTGCCGGGGTACAGGGCACAGTAACCCTCACGGCATCCGCTGCCGGCGGTACCGCTACGGCGCGGGATACGACTACTGTTCTGCCCGACCCGCAACTCACATTTACGGCGGATACTACCACCTACTCGCAAAATCAACAGGCGGGTCCGGGACAGACGGTGCGCTACCAGTATCTGCTCACCAACAAAGGCAATGGCACCGATACCTTTGATATTACCGTTACGCCTCCGTCATCGGCATGGGGCAGTAGCCTCCAACCGGGCGCGACAATTACACTGGCGCAGGGAGAGAGTCGGGTGGTTACGTTGCTCCTGACCGCGCCGGAAGGGATAAGTGCCAGTCCACCAGTCTACGCAACCAGTGTCACCGCCAGTTCGCAGATTGACAGCAGTGTTAATGCCACTGTCATTAATAATACGACCGTGGTTAACGCGGCCGTACCACGGATCAGTCCGGCGCAGGCACAGAGTAGCGATCCCGGTAATATGGTAACATTTACCCATACTATCACCAATGTCGGCAATACAACCGGTAGTTTCGATCTGACGATCGTTAATCCGCCGGCAGGATGGACCGTTACATCTTCATCATCAGCGATTGATAATTTGGCCCCAGGTGCCGGTACAACGGTTGATGTGCAGGTGACACCGCCGGCAAATGCGCTGGCCGGGAGTTATACCTTCACGTTGCGCGCAACCGCAACCGATAGCAATGCCGCGGTGGCTGAAGTTGTCGATACGTTCAATGTCAACAAGGTGGCCGCGCTCGCGCTGACTGTCGATGGCTCTGCGACAACTGAGCAGCCACCCAATATTGTCTACACCTATACGTTTATACTGGAAAATAACGGAAACTTTACCGATACCATTGGTCTGACGCTCAACTCATCCCAGGATTGGCCGGTGCGCTCACTTCCCGCTGAGGAGATCGAAATACCGCCACAAGGGCAGCGGCAGATCCAGGTTGAACTCGATATTCCGCCCGGTATTATCGCCGGTACAGTTGACACAACTACGCTGACGGCCACCTCCTCCGAACCGGGTGAGCAGCAAGATGCATCGGTTAATACAACCATTGCCGCCGTGCCTGGAGTGATGCTAACACCACCGTCGCTGACACAGGCTGGTCCTGCAACCGAACCCGTTACCTTTACCTTTACCTTGATGAACAGTGGGAGTATCACCCAGTCCTATTCTGTGACGACAACCACCGGGCCAACTGACTGGATCGTCTTGCTGTCACCAACCGAGTTGATCGACTTTACGCCCGGTCAGACCACCACCGTAACTCTGGTGCTGCAAGCGCCTGAGGAAACACCGGATGGAGAAGTTGGCGAATTTACGTTACGTGCGTTATCCTCAGAAACGCTTGATAATGGTGATCCGGTGGACGCGCTGGCGATCGCCCGGCTGCGGATCGGGCCACCGATTGATCTGGAATTAGCGCCGGATCGGGCCAGTTCCCAATTGCCGGGTAAACTGGTGAACTATACCCATCAGATTACTAATACCGGGTTTGTGAGTGAAACGTTTGATCTTTCGGCGCTATCTTCGCTGGGATGGGAGACCTTTGTGTCGCCGGCAAGTGTCTTCCTTGAACCAGCGGCCGGCACGACGATCTCGGTTACGATTCTGGTGCCGTCGGCTGCTCCCGCACAGTCACCGACAGGCGCAACCGTGCGCGACACGACCACCGTAACTGCCCGTTCAGTGACGGAACCGGAAATTAAAGCCGAGGTGTTTGACCGAACAACAGTGCTTCAGGTAGCCGGAGTGAATTTCTCACCGAATGATCGGGCTGTGTTGGTACCGGGACAAGAAATCCTCTTCCAGCATACACTGGTGAACATTGGGAACGGGTTTGACAGCTTTACTGTCACGACAACTCAAAATTTAGATTGGGAGATTACTGTCGAACCAACCCGAACACCGACTCTGCGGCGAGGTGGTACCTTCCCGATAGATGTGCGGGTGCAAATACCGGCAGATGCGGATATAGCCGACATTAATCGTATCACGGTTCGGGTTACGTCGGAGTTTGATCCCGAGGTTTATGATGAGGTAACGGATACAGTCAGTCAGGCTTTTGTGCGTGGTCAGCCGGTTGTCAGCAGGATCTATTTGCCAGTTGTTGCGCGGTAGTGCCCCAGAGTGAGTGATGGGCAGCATGGCTATCGCATCAGAAAGCCATATACTTCACCACTACCACTACGAGCGTGGCACCACCCGCGCCCATACTCGATTGATAATGCCACCACCGGCACTTGCCCCCGCTGATGCGGCGTGGGTGCAAACGCTGGTAAGTGGTGGAACGAGTTGAAATGAAAATTCTGCTGCTCCACGGGCCCAACCTGAACATGCTTGGCCGGCGCGAACCGGATATTTATGGTGCCACCACCCTGCCGCAGATCGATGATATGGTACGTGAGCGGGCAGAGACGGCGGGAGTAACGCTGCTGGCTTTCCAGTCAAACCATGAGGGAGCCCTGATCGATTTTTTACAGGCAGAAGGCTGGGATGCCGATGGAATTATTATTAACCCGGGTGCATTAACCCACTACGGTCTGTCGTTGCGTGATGCGCTGGCAAGCCTGAGTGCGCCAATTATTGAAGTGCATCTCTCGAATGTCTACCGGCGCGAGCAGTTTCGGCATACCTCGGTGGTTGCGCCGGTCGCAACGGGTCAGATTGCCGGGTTGGGCTGGCGTGGCTACCTGTTGGCGCTGGAGTGGCTGCTGAATAACGGTAAATCCGGCTGATCTTTGCCCGGTTCCCTGGTATGCTTTCCGTGCCGATGTGCAGTAATCATACGGAACATCTTGCCGGATTGTGTGCCAGGGTTTTGTTATGTTTTCAGCAGGGCGGACATGGTGGAGAGAAGTTGCCGGCGTTTGGCACACACCCGGTTGCGCCGATTTCAGGGGATAACAAGCCATGGGTCAAGGTTTTGCCTGAACTGGTATCCCTAACCCTTCAACGCTTGATACGTATCTCCCGCGCCTTACCCTTCTTCTTCGGGCGGGAGGGAGGTAGCAATATCGTAAAAAATCACCTGCACGTCGAGCCCTTCATTCGTCAGCAGTTGAAATGTTGGCTCGCGGGTGGCTTCCTTGATCGCCGTCTCATGCTCGGCGGGCGCATAGGCCCGGATGCTGGCTTCCTCATCCGAGCCGTGCATAACCCGAATAACGGCATTAGGACTGACGGCGGTGATGCGATTCTTGAGATCGGCGATTGCTTCATCAAGTGTCATGAGCGCTTCTCCCACTATTGCTACGGTTGATTGCACTGACCCCAACTATACCTGTTAGTGTCGATTCCAGCAAACGATTTTTGGCCCAAAATCAGACTGCTTCTGCAAATGATGACCTTACGCCGGATAGCCGCTGTCCATCACTCCTCTCCAATCTCCTGCGACTCTTCCCCGGCCAGCGCCTGTGGGTCAACTGCTTCGGCCTGGTCGGCGGGAGGTGTGCCGGCAGCGCGTTTTCCGCCGGGTTTCCGGTGTTTATCGCCGGTCTTGCGTTCGGGCGGTTCCGGAACGCGCCGTTCCGCACGCCAGGCCAGGCGTTCAGTGACTTCTGCCTCGAACCCCCGCCGGGTCGGCTCATAGTAGGTCCGCCCCTCCAGATTGGGTGGCAGGTGGGCCTGATCCGAGCGGCCCTCGGGCAGGTCGTGCGCATACTCGTAGCCACGCCCATATCCGGCCCGCTTCATCAGATCAGTGGGAGCATTGCGCAGATGCAGCGGTACCGGCTCGTTGCGCGTCTGTTGAACATCTTTGAGCGCCGCGCCATAGGCCCGGTAGACGGCGTTGCTCTTGGGAGCCTGGCTGAGATAGACAACAGCCTGGGCCAGCGCCAGGTCGCCCTCAGGTTGCCCCAGGAAGTGAACGGCCTGCTGGGCGGCAATCGTCTGCGGCAGCGCCTGCGGGTCGGCCATGCCAATGTCCTCAACCGCCATACGCACGATGCGCCGCGCGATGTAGAGTGGATCTTCGCCGCCGTCCAGCATGCGTCCCAGCCAGTAGAGTGCTGCATCGGGATCACTATCGCGCACGCTCTTGTGCAGCGCCGAAATGGCATCGAAGTGCAGTTCACCATGCTTGTCGTAGCGGGTGGCGCGGCTCTGGAGTGCGTCGCGGATATCCTCAACAGTGATTAACCGCTTGTCACCCAGGGAGGGCGGTTTAGTCTGGACAGCGGTTTCCAGGGCGTTGAGGGCGGTGCGGGCATCACCATTAGCCATATTGACCAGGTAGCCGCGTGCATCAGTTGCCAGCATCACATTCAGCTTGCCCAGTCCACGCTCCGTATCGGCCAGGGCGCGATCAACCAGTTGCCCAATCTGCTCGTCGGTCAGCGCTTCAAGCATAAAGACACGACTGCGTGAGAGCAGCGCGCTGTTAACTTCAAATGAGGGATTTTCAGTTGTTGCGCCGATCAGAATAATGGTGCCATCCTCGACATAGGGCAGCACGGCGTCCTGCTGGCTCTTGTTGAAGCGGTGGATCTCATCAATAAACAGGATGGTCCGCTCCTGGAACATGCCCAGCCGATCCTGCGCCTCTTTGATGACCCGGCGCAGTTCGGCCACTCCGGCGGCAACCGCGCTGACCTGCTCGAAGTGGGCATTGGTGGTGCCGGCAACAATGCGGGCCAGGGTGGTCTTACCGCTACCGGGCGGTCCCCAGAGAATCATCGAGAAGAGTTGATCATTGGCGATGGTGCGGCGCAGCACGCGCCCCTCGCCGATAATCTGCTCCTGGCCGACGAATTCTTCCAGGGTGCGCGGGCGCATGCGCGTTGCCAGGGGCGCCTGGGATTGCAGCATGGCCTCGCGTTGAGCTTCAAACATATCACGTGAGTGTTTAGGCATAGTACCGGATAAGATAGAAACGTTTACGGGTTACAATTGAGCGACTTTTCAGAATAGTGCTTTTATGCCATTTTAACGCATTATGAGCACGTAAACACATTGTAGCACAGGTCATCCCCCCTCCCAGTACCATGAGGCCGAATGGCCCATTATCATACGGGATGAAGGAACTATTGAAGTTGAAGGGGGTTTGAAGTATTCTATAAATGTACAAATGAAGAGAGAGGCGCGGCCCTAAGGAAGCGTTCGGCTTGCGATCAAACGCTTTCCTCAAACATAATTCTCCGTTCTTCCCCACTTTCTTCCGCCTGATCCCCGTGCCGCTAGCCGAAAAGCCGGTGGGACGCGCCTTAACTCTCATTTTTCTGCCAAAATCTTATGCTTATCGAGAAAAACAGACAAAGCTATACAGGAAAACGCCTTTTGCATTTGCATAGGGCGGTTTTTTTGTTTCTGGTTTTTTCAGGCTTTTCCAAAATCCTCGTGAGATTATTTCTGCGGTTGAGTTGTGCGCGCAGAAATGTAATAACTCCTCGCTCATCACCTCACCTGCTGCCAGGATAAGCCCGTTCTCCAGGAAGGCCAGGTTATTGACAGTATACATATCACTATCATAGGTATGCAGGAGTGTACCATCGTTTACTCGCCAGAAATTGATCTTCCCGCCGGTATAGCCGGTAATCAGCATCTGCCCGCTGGGATGGGAAATTATACTACGCACCTTCTGGTTCGCTTCGTCGTGGACCAGCAGCAGAGTATCATTACCCGGTTGCCAGAGAATAATCCGGCTATCATCACCACCGGATGCCGGCAGGGTGCCGGCGGGACTGAAGGCGACGTTGTTCACCCAATCGCTGTGTCCGCTGAAGGTCTGAAGCAGGGTGCCATCCTGGACGCGCCGGAGCGTTACTGTTCCGTCCCGTCCAAAGGCGGCCAGCGTTTGCCCATCGGGGCTAAAGGCAAGGCTGCGTATCGCGCCGGCATCGGTCGCCAGACCATTGTCCCAAGAGTGGGGCTCGGTAGTTGAGATCAATATATTTGTCGCAATGGCTGCTTGTAGTTGTGTCAGGTACCTGGGTGTATTACCGTAGATTGTTACATATACAATGCTGCCGGCCAGGCACAGGCCAAGCACGGCCAGTATGAATCTCCAATTCACAAGTTGCTTTCGCAGCACACGTCGATATGGAACGAGAGTCTGGATATTTATCTGAAGGAGGGTTGCCATATCTGCTGAAAGTGAGATCATACCTTTGATAGTTCCACCAGCGCGGAAATTTTTTATGTCTGCTATTAACCTGATACTGGTTGACTGACCCGGGACCAGCGTCAGTGTCAGTGTATACCTGCCTCCCGACATTCTACTCGAGATACTGGTTGAAGAGATGTACAGCCAGGCGGGCTTCTCCAGACGCGCATGCACCACTCGCTGTCCCGTATTGGTAAGCGTCACCCGGTAATGCTGTGTGTGCGCCGTGAGGCGACCAAAATCAACCATCTGGATATCGGCGCTGAGTTGCGGCATAGCCTGACCGTAGCCCGCGGGATCGATCCGGGCCAGCGCTGCATCCAGGCCGACATCCGGGTTACGGTTGCCACGCACGATTGCGCGCAGTTGCTGCGCCAGTTTCGTGTGGCCCCACCAGACCTCAATCTGGTCGGGCAGATTTTGCTGAATTGTTCGGTCATAGAGCCAGTCGCATGCCGGCCGCCAGTGCTGCTCACACCAGGCAACCAGGTCGGATTGAGTGGCGATATCGGTGCCGTCCGGGGTTGCGAGAGTCGTTCGCACCGGGGTAACGGGCAGTTCTTCCAGTTGCCGGCGCAGGAGGGTGGCATCAGGTCGCCGGGCTATGTCCGAGTCCAGGGCGGCACGCAGGATGTCACCGAATGCGCCAAGTTTTGGCAGGTGCGGGAAGTCGAAGGGGTGCTGCGAGGGATCATCGTCAGTTGCCAGGTGGTAGAGCGTGGCGGCCGGCACATAAACATCGCTACGGGGTTCGCTCTGGGCGCGGTAGAGTTCCGGCGCGGCATAGCCCCGGGTGCCAAAGACGTGCGACTTCTGTATCCCGACATTGCCGCCGTCGGTCAGGAGCAGATGGGTGCCGGGCCGTACCAAAATCAACCAGGCGCACCTCGCCGCTGTGCTGATCGGGGAACTGACTGCCAAAAACCAGCCCACACGCCTGACAGACGGTGGCGTGGAGCGCGTGCGGGGTCCGGCAGGCGGGGCAGGCAAGCGGTGTTGGATTCATTGGGCCTCGCAATCGTGGCTGAAAACCAGTTGGTGTAAGCTGCTACGTTGCTACGTGTATTATAGCAGATAGATCAAAAATGGGGGGTAGTTATGTCTCAATTTACGCCGGCAAAGCAGCCCCGGCTGCGGCTGCTGGGTTACACCCGCACGCCGAACGGTCTCCAGGTGCTGCCCCCGGATGAGTGTGGCCGGCTCTGGCTGGAGCCGGTGCGGTTGTGGCTGGCGGTCGAGCAGAATGAACTGGTCTGCTACGACGAAACCGGTACCCCGGTTGCCGACTACGCCGAAGTCGTCGCTGCCCGTGCCCAGGCTGAGGTCCGCGCTGAGGCAGCCGAGGCCCGCCTGCGCGAACTCGAAGCCGAACTCCGCCGGCTGCGCGGAGAGAATCGTGATGAGTAATGTGCTCTGAGTTTGAAACCGACTTGGCAGTTCGTGTGAACTCATCACTCATCACTCATCACTCAGAATTTCTAACCCCTCTCCGCCAGTGTTGCCTCAACCACATCCAGCGTCACCTCAGTCAGGTTGCGGGCGCGGGCGGCCTGTTCGGCGGCCAGGCGCAGGGTACGACTGGCACTGATGCGCGCCAGATAGGGCATATCCTTCAGTGCCGTGTCAAGCCGTGTGGTGGCCTCGTCGGTCCAGGCCATTGTCTTTGCCCCGGAGTCGCCACTTGTTGCGCCGGTAGGCGCTCCTGTAGAGCCAGGCGGGCCGTCCGGTTTGATCGTCTCGACGGGCAGGTAGTTGAAGACCGTCTCGTAGAAGCGATTGATCAGCTCCTGCATCAGGTAGGCGGCACCTGCATAGCCCATAAACGGCGTGCCAAAGGTGCGGCGCACCACCGGACCGGGGAAGGTCGCCGGGATCAGGAAGCTGGCCTTTGCGTTGGCCTCCGCCAGGTAGATCTTCTCGTTGATGCTGCCAAACACAAACGCCGGCGCCCGCGCATGCAGCCGCTTGCGGATCTCGATATTGTCCGGCTCATCCTCGCGGCGCGGGCGGCCCGATGACCAGACGACCTTCATGCCCAGTTCTTCGCCCAGGAAACTGCGCAGCCCCTCGACATAACTGCGCCCGGCGACAATTGCGCAATCCACGGCGGAAAACCAGTCGCCCTGGGGACCGCGCCAGAGATCCCAGACTGCCTGCAATGTCTGGCGCTTCTCCCGGTTGATAAACGCGCTGATCTGCTCCTGGGGCGTGCCCAGCAGTTCGCCCAGTTCGTGCAGGAACCGCGTTGTACCCAGTACCCCAAAGGGCGCAAACAGGTAGGGTTGCCCCAGTTCCTGCGCCAGCGACTCGCCAAACTCGCGGTAGAGCACAATGTTAACGGCAGCCTCAGCCAGATTGGGTGTGGCGGCCAGGCCGGCCTCATAGGGATAGATCAGGTTGATCTCACCACCGATGCCGGTGATCAGCCGCTTGAGTTCGTGCAGGTCGGCGGGGGCATTGAAGCAACCCAGCGACGGCCCGATGATATTCACCCGCTTCGGCTGGGGCTTGATGTCGGCAGCGAAGGGCCGACCATACTCCTCCCAGGCAAAGCGCAGCGCCCGGTCGCGCCCGGTCCACTCGTCCTGCTCGAGAGACTGACTCCAGAAGAAGCGTGCTTCCGGCTCCAGGCTTGCCAGATAGTTCTTGTGGTCGGCGCTGATCATCTCGCTCTCGGCGGTGCTGACCACGAGCAGGTGTTTGCCCTCCAGATGACCCAGGCGGTGCAGATCGTCGATGGTGCGCTTGAGTGCCTGGGCTGTGCCGTTGATCACATCCTCCTCGCGGATGCTGGTCGGTGTCAGGTTTGCCATATGCGGCAGCGCGTCGGTATAGTCGGTGACGGCCACGCCGAGCAGGTTGTAGCAGCCAATTGGCGCGTCACAAATGATATGTACATCCGGGAAGCAGCCAAAGACCCATGAGGCTCCCCAGAAGGAACTGGTATCGGAGATATCACGGATGAGATTGATCGACATGAGCACTCCTTGTGCGTGAAACGTAAAACGTGATGCGTGATGCGTGATGCGTGTTACACGGCTTGCGGTTTACGCACCAAAAAAATCAACCATCTGCCGGTACATCGGCTTGCGGTTGAGTAGTTCCTGCGCCACGGCAATACTGGCGACCGTCCCGCCGGACATAAAGAGCGGGCGCACGCTGATCATATTGGTGTAGTACATCGCGGGAATGCCGCGCTCCTTCGCATAGGCGGCAACCGTCGTCGTGCCGATGATCAGGTCAAAGTTCCAGTGATCCATGGCCTGCAGATCATCCTCCAGCGATTTCCGGTAGATCACCGCCTCGGTGCCGTGGGCGCGCAACCAGGCTTCGTCGCTGGCGGTCAGCATGCTCTGGCCGATGCTGGTGCTGACATAGGGCACATGCGCGCCGCCCTCGATCAGCAGCCGGGCGTAGAGCATCTCGTTGCCCTCGTAGCCGGAAACCAGGATCGTTGCGCCCTTCAGTGGCTGAGTGGCGAGGAAATCCCGTGCTTTCTGCTCCTCCTCCGCGACCACCTGCTCGACCAGATCTTCATCCAGTTCGAGTGCCGCGCCGACAGCGCGCAGCCAGGCCGCGCTGCCTTCCGCCCCGATGGGTGCGCCACCAACAACCGCCGCGCCCTGTTCGCGCATACACGCCAGGCTCTCACGGTAGAAGGGGTGCAGTGCCGCGACTGCCGCGCCGCGTCCCGCCAGGCGTAGCTCATCAATATGGCGACCAGGCAGTGTCACCAGCACTCGCGCGCCCATCTTGCGCAGCACGCCATCAATCATCAGCGGATCGGCGGGGAAGACTTCGCCCAGGAGCACCACAGTCTTCTCATCGCTGGGTGTATCTGCGCCAGTATCGATAAAGCGCCGGAGCATCGCAGCCAGTGCGACATCTTTGGCTTCCGGGTGGGAGTGAATGGCGTAGGCGGGCACACGCACCAGCACCACTGGTTTGCCGGCGACTTCGGTAGGCAGCAGTTCCTCTGCCAGCCCGGCCGTCTCGGCCACGCAGAGCGAGATCACCGGGATCACGCTGACATTGGGTTCACGGGCGGCCTCCGCGATAGCGGCGTTGGCAGCCTCCTGCACCTTGCCACTGGAGAGTTCCGCGGTGCCCAGCGTGGGCGCGATAATGCTCTTGCGCGCGGCGTAGAAGTGGGTCACAAAGGTTAATCCATACAGGCAGCCGGTATCCGTAATCATAGCGGGTTGGGCGCCCTCAATCCGCGCGAGTACGCGCAGCGCACCAAAGGCGGGGCACATCGACTGCGGGTGGAGTTTACAGCCGTCGGGTTTGAATGGTTCCGATGGGTTATTTGCAGAGGTCAGGGGGATGACTTCAGCCATTGAAGACTCCTTTTCTCATTAGACATATCCATTTGCCGACCAGCCGCCATCGACGTTCCGGGTTTCGCCGGTGACATAGGCCGACACATCATCTGAGGCGCATAACAATGACAGGAGTTACGCGGTCATTGACCCGAAAGGACATTTCGCCTCGGGCAGGATGGAATCTTCCATCCTTTTTCACGAACATTTTGCACAAAGTGCAAAATGTTCGTGAAAAAGAACAGCATGTACCACGCTGCCGCAGGCGAATCGGGCCGATCATCTAGACAACCGCCTGGTTGAGAACCGACCGCGTAAGTCCTGACAATGACGCCTGATCGCGCGGAAATCAAAGACAGGTCCCGTTTACCGGCGTATACCGACATCAGGCTGAGTGATACGTTAGCACACGGTAGCGCCGTCGTCGCAGTGCAATGTTAGCGCTGCATGCCAGGTCGCAGGCTAAACGTGTAACTGCTATCCGGTCCAACGCCGGCGGGTTGCACCAGTTCTGCCGGTGGCGGTGATACGCTGATGGGCGCGTTGAAGTTAGAGTAGCCCCAGATGCGGGTAAACTCAGCATCTTCTGCATCGTCGTCGTCAGCCCGGATACTAATCTGGTCTTGAATAACAAAATTCTCGTTCGAGACAAAAACGTCGTAAACGACCTGACCGCCCTGGAAGTCGTTGAGTTCTTCGTCGAGGGACCAGAACTGATAGTGTGTTGACGGCACACCGCGAATAGTCACCGTTCCCAGTTCGGTTACAGTCGATTCGAAGCTGATACTAAAAAGGGCTGCATTCAGCGAGATGTCCGGGTTGAACGAAGGATTCGCCGTGGCAAGCCAGATTGTCTCCTCGTTATCGCGAATATAGATCGTATCATCATAAATGACCGTTTCGCGCACATAGCCTTCGATCAGTTCGAGTTCAGGAATGGACACCAGATCCTGGCATGTGGTATGTCCCCGATTGGCGGACTCCCACTCGGCCTGGCAAACCTGCAGGGGCACGCCATTAAAAGCATAGAGGAAGTCGTAGCGCACCGAGTTCAGCGGAGCCAGTTGCAGCACAAACTCCGCATCATCCTGAGCCTGGACCGGCACGGCAAATGTCATGAGCAGCAGGATCATCAGGGACATCAGGCCGACATGCAAGCGTTGCATAGCGCCTCCTTAATCTTTTGTGATGATGTGCGTGGGAGCACATCAGCGAGAACATGAACATCGAAACGTTGACACGGTGCAGAACATTGGAGCAGAACGTATCATCTGCACTCAACATGATGCATGGTGCGTACACTAAGAATGGTGACCGGCACATCCGGGGGCCGCACCGGGGTACGCGCACCTGCTACGCCAGTAAACGGGGCCTGTCTTCGATTTACTTGTCAATGTACACCGCTCATCTTTGCGGGCGAGTAGCCGCACATTCGGCAATGCCGGCAGCGTCTCTCAGATCCGGTAGACCGCCGGCTCCCGTGGCCTGCCGGTAGCGGGTGTCGGAAGGGTGGCGGTAACGCCGGTAGTGGTATGTTCTGGTAGCGTATGTCTGCTATTATACGACAGTATTTGCCGTCCGCCGCAACTTTTTGGGGTGCAACCGTCGTATCTTCTCAATAATTACGGGCGGAGGTTGAAAAACGAAAACACAAATCCCATCAGAAAGCCATCGACGCTTGGCGGAATTTGCGTTTACCCTGGATTATTGAGAAGATACCAACCGTCTTGCCGGCAGAAATGCATTGCTGCTACGCCGGGCAGGGTTCGCCGGCACGCAGGCGGAAAATAGGTATGCACTACGCAATGTCGTATGATCCTTCTGCGAAAATTATGAATTCTTCACGTTTTCCATGACAGGAAGTGCATTTCTCGGTTGCTGGCATACTGATGGATATGCTATACTGTTTGACAATTCGGAGTGTCTGCTTGAATGATTCAGTTAAATACTGGTGTGGGATCAGTCGTGGCATGTATGATATGGGGCATGTCCTGACTTGCCGGTATGCGTGGCGGAGAATGCATGCTGTTCTTTTCCGTCGCGGTTCGGGTTGGCCTGGATTGGGTAAAACTACACCATGATGGAACGCTCCATGCCGCTGAATGCTGGCGGGATGCGTGTGTCCTCTGGACTGGAAAGGGAACCTGCTGTGAGCGCCGATCCCTCGGACGCGGATGTGCTGGCAACGGCGCACCGTATTGTCGTTGCCCAACTGGCACAGTTGCGCGCGCTGGCGGACTCGGCTCAGCAGCGGCGTGAGCAGATGACGGCGGAGTTGCGCCAGGTGGAACGTACGCTGGATGAGGTTGTGACCCAGTGCCGGTTTGCGGTAGAACGTAAGTTGCCGACTGCAGCGGAACTGACCGAGCGTGAACATACGCTACGCGCCCGGCATGAAACCCTGGTCCGTGAGCGGCAGCAGATGCAGCACGCCCTCAAACAACTGGATCAATTGGTGCGCCAGATCGATATGAGCAGCGCAACACTCAGCGGCACTGGCGAAGATGAGTCGGCGGACCCCTGGATGCAGGCGTTGCGGGCGCAAATTATCAAAGGGCGTGAGGAGGAACGCGTGCGCCTGGCGCGAGAGGTCCATGATGGTCCGGCGCAGGTATTGGCAAATACATTGATGGGTCTGGAGCAGTGCTGGACACTGGTCCAGAAGCAGGAGCTTGATCGGCTGGGCGTTATGGTTGATCGGTTACGGGGGGCAACGCGTGATGGTCTCCACGAAGTGCGGCGGTTTATCGCCGACCTGCGACCGGGACGCCTGGATGAACAGGGACTGGTGGCGGCAATTGAGGAGTACACCCGGCGCTATCGGGATTCCTATAACGCGCGGGTGACGTTTGAGGCCGATCCGCTCCCCCGGTTGCCAACCGAGAGCGAGATCGTGTTGTATCGGATTGTGCAGGAGGCGCTGCAAAACGCGCATAAGCATGCGCGGGGGGCGGCGATCCAGGTGACATTAACAGTGCGGCGAGGTCGGTTGTTGCTTATCATCCGTGACGATGGTCCCGGCTTCGACCCCCATGAAGTGGTCCGCCGTGCTGGTCGTGAAAGCTGGGGGTTGACGAGCATGCGTGAGCGTGCCGAGTTGATAGGCGCGCGCTTTGTCGTTGCATCACGACCAGGGCATGGAACTGAGGTGACGGTGGCATTACCACTCGTTGCCACAGATCTTGCGCCATAGATTTGATGATCGTCCACGGGCTCTTAGTCGAAGGGAAAGTACACTCGCCATGACAACGAATAACGTGAAGGTACTGATAATCGATGACCATCCACTGTTTCGTCAGGGTATTCGGTGGAGCCTGGAGGATGCGGGTGACATGGAAGTCGTGGGGGAAGCGGAGAATGGTCAGGAGGCGATCAAGCTGACGGAACGCCTTATGCCTGACGTCGTGCTGGTAGACATTAACCTGCCCGGTCTCAACGGGTTGGAGGTGGCCCGGGTGATCAAACGCCGCGAGCCGCGCATCGGCATTATTGTGCTGAGTGTCTATGAAGACGACGAGCAACTCTTTCAGGCAATTAAGGTAGGCGCAGCGGCCTATTCATCCAAGGATGTGCATCCTGATGATCTGCTGTTTTATATTCGCGAAGTTGCCAGGGGCAAGTATCTGATTAACGAGAGTGTTCTGGCAAAACCTCATGTCGCCACGCGGGTCCTTCATCAGTTCCGTGAACTGGCTGCCTCGGAAGATGAGCAGACCAGCGCACTGTTTGCACCGTTGACCAGCCGTGAAATCGAGATTCTCGATTGTATTGCACGCGGTCTCTCAAATAAGGAGATTGCGAACGAGTTGAGTATCAGCGGTCAGACAGTCAAGAACCATATCACCTCGATCCTCTCGAAGCTCCAGGTTAATGACCGGACGATGGCGGTAATCTACGCGATCAAGCGGGGCTGGATCAAGATGGGGTACGATAGCGGCGGTGGGCACTCCGAGGATAGTCAGGCGCTGGGCGCTTCGTCATAGCGTCTGTCGCTGTCCGCCAGGAAAGCCGGAAGCAGCGCGTTCCCGATTGCGGCGCGCTGCTTCGGTGTGTCCGGCCTGGAGTGCGCAAGCCATGCTTGCGTCATCTCTCTGGGGGTGTGGCTCTCATCGTGCGTGGATATATCTGTTCACAGGAGCAATAAACCAGCGTCGGCGGACGCGCAGAAGCGTGTCCCTACGAAAGTACGGAAATGTGATTGACAAGACTTACGCGGTGAGGGTTCAAACTGGACGTTTGATTAGGTGGAAGCCAGATGCGCCTGCGGCAGCGTGGTACATTTTATTCTTATTCACCAGAAAATTCACGAAGTGAATTTTCTGGTGAATAAAGATCGGGTTTTCCGCCCCTCGAAAGTTGATATCGCCTCCGGCAGGACGGAAGATTCCCGATCTTTTTCACGAAATTGTGGCTCTCCGAGCCACAATTTCGTGAAAAAGATAAAACCGTACCACGCTGCCGCAGGCGAAGCCGGCGTTCGGGTCTGGCACGAAGCCGGAACAGTCTACACCGCATAGGTCGTGTGATTTACACGACTTACGCGGTTGCTCACCCGAAAGGAAATTTCGCCTCCGGCAGAGCGGAAGATTCCATTCTTTTTCACAAAAATTTTGCACTTCGTGCAAAATTTTTGTGAAAAAGAATGGAATCTTCCGCCCTACCGGAGGCGAAATTTCCTTTCGGGTGAGCAACCGCGTAACTCCTGTTACTTAGCCCTTTATAATCTGCTGAACACCCCACCGTCCTTGCCGGAGCCGGCGCAGGGCGGCGCGCGTCTCCGGGATGACCAGCGGCACCTGGGCAAAGGTGGCGGCACTCGCCAGGAGACACCAGGAGCAGAAGGCCCGATGCCGCACCCACTGGTCTACCGTTAACTGCCCGGACTGAACCGTATCAACGGCAACTTTCGCCGCCAGCGCCAGCGGTATCCAGGGCTGCGTCTCGGCCCGCTCCGGTGGCCCCATCCCGGCCAGCACGGCCGTCACCCCGAAGTTTGCCGGCCCCAGCAGGCCATCCGGGGTAGCAAGTTTTTCATATGCCTCATCCGAGGCATCGACCTTGTCGGCGTCCAGGTAGGGCAACGCCGGCTCCGGCAGATGTTTGATCATGCCCATCTGGTAGAGCGAAACCATTGCCATTGACCCGATGGTCACCAGCGACAGGCCCACCACTGCCCGCCGCCGCTGCAGAAACGTGCCCCTTCCCTGCCGTAATGCGCGACTCAACTCCGCAGGACGCATCAGCTCTTCCTCCACAACATTGCCCCAGCCAGCCCGACCAGTCCGACGGCCACACTCGCCAGCAACTCCCGATTCGTCGCCGCCCAGAGCATCCAGCTACTGTCAACGGCGCGATCATCGAACGCCCCGTGCGCGCCATGATCTCCCTCAACCGGATGCCACAGATTGTAGGGGCTATTCGGGTCAGCCGGCTCGTTGGTCTGCTGCCCGGAGATGCCCTGCTTTGCCAGCACCCGGTCGGCAAAACCCGGCGCAATCTTATTCCCGATGATGGTTTTGTAGGTGGGCCAGCCCACAAAGACCTCGCGGCGCGGATGGTGCGCCGCCCAGACAATCGCGCGGGCGGCGATCTCCGGCTGGAAGATCGGCGGCACCGGCCGGCTCTTGTTGGGCAGGCAACTCTTGACCCAGCGGAACTGCGGCGTGTTGAGGCCCGGCAACTGTACCATGGTCATCTTGACATTGCTGTTATCGTGCATCAGTTCGGTACGCAGCGAGTCGAAAAAGCCCTGCGTGGCATGCTTGGCGGCACAGTAGGCCGCCTGCAGCGGAATGCCGCGATAGGCCAGCGCCGAGCCCACCTGCACAATAACGCCCCGGTCGCGCGGGAGCATACGCCGCAGCGCGGCCATGGTTCCATACACGCTACCGAGATGCGTCACCTCGATCACCCGCTTGAACTCTTCCGGCTGAACATCTTTTACTTTGGCAAAGACCGAAGTCATTGCATCATTCACCCAGATATCGATCGGGCCAAAGGCTTCCTCGACGGCGGCAGCCGCAGCCTCGACCTGCTCCGGATCGGCGACATCGGTGGGTAGGGCAATCGCCTGCCCGCCCAGTGCCTCGGCATCGTGGCGCGCGCCCTCAAGCCCATCCGGGCCGCGTGCCAGCAGACCGATATGCGCGCCGCGCCGGGCAAACTCGCGCACCGTGGCCCGCCCCACGCCCGCCGAAGCACCCGTAATGACGACGACTTCCGGTTTTCCGTTATGTTGCATGACCATCTCCCGGTTTCATTTTTCAATATTATGCACGATATAGAACAGAGAACAACGTGACGCAGAACAATATCTGCCGGTTGCATCACTGTCGGGTGATGCATGTGTGCTCTGTTTTTTGTCTATTTGTCCCTTCTGTATCCGGCTTTATAGCAAGAGTTATACCAGGAGTAGCGGTTAACGGTTAGGGGTTAACGGTTAGGGGTTAAGGGTTAGGGGCAATACCTTTCAAATAACCGGGCTTACCTGGTTCCTGATCTGGAAGAGGATACCGCCTCCGGCAGGGTGGAAGAAACCATCCTTTTTTCACAAAAAATTTTCACCTTGTGAAAATTTTTTGTGAAAAAAGATAAAAATGTACCATGCTGCCGCAGGCGGAACCCGTTCTGTATCGGAGCAAACGCCCGGTTTGCCACGTTACCGTGCAGGTTCTGCTATTTGAAAGGTATTGCGGTTAGGGGTTAACGGTTAGGGGTTAACGGTTAGGGGTTACGTTGCACACTTCACGTCTGGCATACTTTATGCGACTAACGACAGCGGTAGAGAACCGAAAACTGAAAATTGAGAACCAGGTGAACCGACAGAGTACGTTGCCGGCATACCAGAGTTTAATGTGTTTGTTCTTTGCCCTCTGTTCTTAGTTCTTAAATTTTTGGTTCTTTGCTCTCTGTTCTTAGTTCTTAGTTCTTAGTTCTTTAAGAGGAGGTTTAACAATGTTGTTAGAAACCGGAATGGGTTTATTATTTGCCGTTATGACCAGCGGAATCGCATATCGAGTTTTTAAGCGGCGCCGACGTCCGCAACTGGGCTGGGCCACCCTGCCTATTCGCAGTCGTGCCGCGCAACGCAGGCGCATCCGCCGGTAACGAACGTTGAAAAAGTAGTTCAGATATGGAGACTGCCGGTATAATAAAGAGGAAAACCAGCCCATGCCTGAGCATCAACTGACGCCGCGCGCGGCCTGGGGCGCGGGCCTGCTCACCGGCCTCGCCGGCGCAACCTTTTCGACCCTGGTAATCAGTCTGGGCGCGCGTCGCATTGGTCGTGACATTACCCAGGACTGGATGGAAGTTGGTGTCGCCCAGGGCCGCCGTCGATGGGCTGGAGCCACTCGCGGGGCCGGCCTTTGAGGAGCGCTTCCTGCCGATCATGATTGACCATCACAAAGGTGCGATCCGGATGGTGGACGAACTCCGGCACCATTTCGCCGACCCGCGTGTCCTGCTGATGGCCGACTTAATCCGCCACGCGCAGCGCAGCCGGATCCGCCGTATGCAGGCGCTGCACGAAAGCAAAGCCGGGAGGATGCGGTAGGGACGCGCAGCAGCGCGTCCGCCCCCCTGCACCGGGGCTACTCCCAGGGCGCGCTGCCCTCGCTATAGACCTGGTAGCGCCAGCCGTAGGGACGCGCAGCAGCGCGTCCGCCCCCCTGCACCGGCCTACTCCCAGGGGGCACTACCCGCGCTATACACCTGATAGCGCCGGCGGTAGTAGTGCTGTCCCACATTGCCCATCTCCACCTGCCATGCCGGAGCATTGGCGGGAGTGTAGGTCAGCACGCGCCGCTCAAACAGTTGCACCAGCACCCACTGCTCAACCCCGCCGACCCTGGCCTGCACCCAGACCGGCGCGGTGATGGGATGCCCAAACAGGTAGAGCCAGTCAACAGGCTGCTGCTGCATGTATTCCCACAATACACCCGGAATATTATGCCCGGTTGTTTCATCATAGACGGCTATTGTGGTCGCGGGTGTGCCCAGGCCGGTATCTGTTCCTTCGACAAACGGTGCAAACTGCTCGGCATGGGTGTAGGTTGTCGCCACCGGTTGACCAATGCGTGACGCGCGCGGTGCCCGCAGCGGTTCAAAATCGCCATAGCGCGGGGCCGGATCATTGCCGGTCGGATCGCCAACCACAGGAATAAAAGGCGCACGGCAAGGCGAACTCGCAACCGGCGGGCAGACATCTTCGTAGCGGTTGGCCGTATCGCCCAGTTGCGGCACCCCACGCACCATCTCCATGACCAGCAGGCCATTCGTTACGTACCAGGGCGAGTCAACATTCTCGCCGGGATAGGTCAGCTCCATGCGCGTCTTATCGTAGTAGCGCACAAAGCGGGAGCCGCCGGGCGCTTCAACATAGGGTTCGTAGCGCTCCCGCCAGGGCTGCGGTCCCCAGACCCAGGAACCGGTGGTCTGTCCATCGGTGCGCTGCCAGAGCGCGTTGAAGGCACGCCGGGCTTCGTCCGGATTGGGGGATGGGCCGGTGAGATTGAGCCGCGCGGCTCCATTGCCCGTGCCGATCCAGAGGATCGGATCACCCGCGAGGTCAGTCGCCATATCGTTGATATCATCATGCGGCAGGGGTGTTTCACCGGCCCGGATCGGTAGCCAGTCGGCCCCATCAAGCCGATAGAGCCCATCCGACGTGCCCAGCCAGAGCGTCTCCCCGGCGGCGACCAGCCGGGGCACATAGGCGGCGGCGGGAATGGCAAGTTGCTGCCACTGCCCGCCGGATGGATCGAGCCGGAACACACCCGCGCCGGTCAGCACGGCATCTCTCGTTATATCAACCACGCCGGCACGCTCACCCGCAAAGGATGCGACCGGTTGCACTGCATCCGCCCCGTTGCTGCCCGGTGTGATCCGTACAACATCACCCTGGCTTGAACCGGCCATAATCGTGTTATCCACCGCACGAACAATAGTTGTGCGGGTACCTTCCTCTTCCCACAGGTCAATGTTTTGCCAGGAGCCATCCGCGTTCCGCACGGCGACGCCCGGTTCCGTTCCCACCCAGGGATGCCCGGCCAGATCAACCGCCAGGCCATAGGTGATACCGTCCGGCAGGTCATCCTGCGCCGGCATCTGCGGCACACCATCGGCCCCGATAAAGCCAATCGCCCCGCCATAGTTAGCGGTACAGCGGCCCAGGTAATCGGTGCTGCCATAGTCGTGGATGCCGCTCAGTTGCATCCAGAGCGTATTGTCAGGCGCAAGTGCCAGCATATCAACACTCGGGCAGGAGGCAAACGGCTCGTCTGTGCCATCGTAAACCCGCGCGCTGCCGGCGGCTCGCAGATGGGACAGCCCGCCGGGCCGGTTGACACCGCGCCCACCGGCCACATGCCCTACCCAGAGGCCGCCCTGCCCATCCGGCGCAACCCGCCAGGCATGTTGGTCACGCATACCATGGGCCATCGTATAGATCTGCCAACTGCCTGTCGGTGGGGCAGCCCGGACCGTCAGGGGTACCGGCAGCAGTGCCGACAGCACCAGCAGCAGAAGTAACTGTTTCATAGAACCCTCGCTTCTCTCTCCAACCAGCAGAGCACCCTGCGTGGGGTGCTCTGCGAAAAACCAGTAACATTATGTAGACGAATCTGGACCCGTACGGGTTCCTGCATGCAACGATTCCATCCCGTGCGGATGCGCTGCTGTGCGTCCCTACCGGAATGTTCTACACGAGCGCGACGATCACCCCCTCGTCACCGCGCAGGGCCAGGGATGCACCTACCCGCTCCCCCACCCGATCAAGGCCGGTTGTGAGGACGATATTGCCTTGCATAGTGCGCGAACCGGCTTCCAGCGTAGCCGCCTGGCTGCCCAGATTGAGCGCTACCAGCAGGCGTTGCCCCGCGTGCTCCCGAACGAAGGAGAGCAGGTTGCCCTCCACCGTTAGCGCGCGATAATCGCCAAGGACCAGCGCCGGGGTTGCGCGGCGCAGCGCGATCAGGCGGCGGTAGAGCGTCAGCAGCGCGGTCGGGTCGTCGCGCTGGGCCGCCACATTGACGGTATCGGCATCGTCGGCCAGCGGCAGCCAGGGTTTGCCCCGGGTGAACCCTGCGCCAGGACTGCTGTCCCACTGCATCGGCGTGCGGGCAGGATCACGCCCCATGCCCGGTTCAAGCCGTTCCTGCGGATCCAGCCCCTGATCGGGCGGGATCGGCACATCGTGCATCCCAATCTCATCGCCATAATAGATGCCGAGGGTGCCACGCAGCGTGAAGAGCAGCATCGCGGAGACGCGCGCCTGTGCTGCGCCCAGCCGGCTGACCAGGCGGGGCTGGTCATGGTTGCCGATGATCCAGTTGGGCCAACCATGGGACGGCAGGGCTGCCGCATACTCCTCGATCAACCCGGCGATGGATTGTGCTTCCCAGTCACGGAACATCAGACGGAAGTTGGTCGGAAGCTGCACCCCTGATCCCGGTTCGCCATAATACTGAACCGTCTGCTCAATCGAGTTGTACAACTCGCCAGGCAGCAGGCGCTCGCCATAGGCGTTGAGCACCTGGCGCATCTGCGCAACCAGCGAATGCACTTCCGGCTGGTTGGTGGTATGGACCGGGAGAACCGCCGCGTACGGGCGCGTCCGCTCGTCATAGTCCGGATTGGGCGGATTGTCACGCAACTGCGCATCCTTGATCAATTGTCGAAGCGCATCGATCCGAAAGCCGTCAACACCGCGCTCCAGCCAGAAACGCAGGATATCCAGCAGCGCCGCCTGGACCTCCGGGTTGCGCAGATTCAGATCCGGCTGGTGCGGCAGGTAGGTGTGAGAAACTTGTGATAGTAGTACTGCCTGGTCTGTGGATCGAAGGTCCAGGCCGGGCGTCCCCCAAAAACTGTGCGCCAGTTGGTTGGCGGCCCACCATCGGGGGCCGGGTCGTGCCGGAGGTACCAGTCACGCCGGGGATTATCCCGCGTGGCACGCGACTCCACAAACCAGGGATGTTCCTCCGAGGTATGGTTGGGCACAAAGTCGATGAGGATCTTGAGATCAAGCTGGTGAGCCGTGGCAACCAACTGATGAAAGTCGGCGAGCGTGCCGAACAGCGGATCGACATCGGTATGATCGGTGATATCAAAGCCCAGATCGGCCATGGGCGAGGGGTAGAAGGGCGAAATCCAGAGCGTGTCCACCCCCAGCCGGCGCAAATAATCCAGCTTCTCGATCAGGCCGGGCAGGTCGCCAACGCCATCCCCGTTGCTATCGTTAAATGAACGCAGGTAGCACTGATAGATAATCGCTTGCTGCCACCAGTGGTTCAGATCAGTCATACTTTTTTCTCATATTACACGACTTACGCGGTCCCTGACCTGGAAGGTAATTTCGCCTCCGGCAGGGCAAAAGAATACAAACGTACCATGCTGCCGCCGGCGAATCGGGGTTCCATCGGGTGGAACGTCCGGTTTGCAATGGTAACCGCGTAACTCGTGTCATATTACTTCCACAGAATCGCCAGCACCCAGCCAATCGCATTTGCGGCGCAATCCTGGAGCATATCACGGCGGCTCCACTGCATATTGATTGATGCCCGATCGCCGCGTTGCGCCAGTTCATGCCGGTAGATGCGATACTCGCCTGCTTCCCAGCCCAGCGTTACCAGGGCCAGCACAACCGCCGAAACCGCTACCCGGTGGCGGCCACTCCAGCGCAACAGGCGCTCCGGCCGGCGCGTCCCGCTGGTTGTACGAGCGGCTACGCCGGCGGTATCGCGCACCAGCGCCGTCAACGCAAAGGCGGTTGCGATATGCGGCAGCGCATCCAGCCCCAGCCCGGCAAACTCCTTCTCGGCCCATGCGCCCTTGTAGATGTTGAAGCGCGGATGGGAGGTCAGGTAGCCTGCCGCCAGCGGCGCAACGTAGGCCGCATAACGCGGGTTGTTGCACACCATCGTCTCAAGCGTGGCCTGCACAGTATGCCGGACGGTTGCCGTTGGCACAGGGTTTGCCGGTCGGAATCGGCAGGCCCACAGACCCCGGTAGATTTCGGGCAGCAGCAGTGTGACGCTGTTCATCAGCAGGTGCGGCAGCCAGGTCGTCGTCATACGGTATTGCTGCCGGTTGGCATTGGCCGTCTGCGCGATACCACACCAGATGCCATAGCGGATTATGGTCGAGAATTGCATATTGGTTCTTTACTCCATAGACTATAATACAGGCATGGCAACATTTTCCCTGCTGACCCTCAACTGCTTTGGGGTTCCGACCGTCAAAACCCGTCGGCGCCTGCTCACGCTGGCACGCCTGCTCAACCAGGCCGATATGACCGTGGTCTGCCTGCAGGAGGTGCAACTGCACGCCTACCGCCACCTGCTGACCCGCGCCTGCACGGCATACCTCCACAGCGCGGCATGGCCCTTCTTCCACGCCCCCATGGGCGGCCTGCTCACGCTGGGGCGGGTGCCGTTCGCGCAGTCCGACTACACCCGCTACCACGAGCGCGGGCGCTGGTATACCCTGGGCATGATGGACTGGCTGCTGCGCAAGGGTGTGCTGCGTACGATCACATATATTCACGGGCTGCCGGTGATTGTGCTGAACACCCATCTTAACGCCAACTACACCGGCGACTGGCAACCCAGCAATGCGTTTGCCCGCGTTGAACAGCAACAACTCCGGCAACTGGCCGAACTGGTTGTCGCCCAGCCGCAAGCCGCGCTGGTGATCGTTGCGGGTGATTTCAATATTCCCCGGGGTAGTACGCTCTACCATGAGTTCTTGCAGGCCAGTGGACTGACCGACCCCCTGGCGGGTGATACCCGCCCGACCTATCGCGCACTGCCGGGGCTGCCGGGACGCTATGCGCTGCCGCTTGACTTTGCTCTCTTCCGCGCGCCGAACCTGCCCGGCATGCAGGTGCATGCCGATATCGTCTTTTGCGAAAAGCAGCCCCTGATCGACGGCAGCCGGCGCTACCTGTCCGACCATTGTGGTATCGAACTACGGTGTACCTGGGAGGCGTAATACCGAATTGTTGTCATAGCCACAGAGCACACCGAGGACGCAGAGATGATACATGGCGACGTGCCGCCCTGCGCCCGTTGCGTCCGTTCCGGTTGGTTGCTGGGTTGATGACAAATTAGTATAACGGCTCACCGGGGCAACCGGCGCAGCAGCCCGATGCCCCCACCAATGACAATTGCATCCTCAATTACGCCAACCAGCGGATCGGGCAGGTTGAAGCGGCGATTAACATACTGCCGCAGATGGTAACTGCCAAAGGTTGACAGCGCTGCAACCGTTCCCCCAAGCAGCGCGCCAGGGATGGCATGGCGGCCCGATCCGGCATACAACGCCGCGCCCGCAACCGTCCCCGACAGACAGCGCCCCAGCAGTGAGGGCCAGTCCGTACGCGCCGGGATCTGCGGCGTCTTATCCGCCACCAGTTCGCCGACGGCCAGCAGCTTCAGCACCGTCGCCACCCGGGGCGAATTCAGGAACTGCACCGGGGTGCCGCGCTGCTCCGGCCGAGTCCGCGAAAAATAATCGCTGACCAGCGCCGGAGCCGCCATCGACCGCATCCCGGCGATAGCGCCCATCCCGACGGTGGGCAGTGCTGGTGCCGGTTTCGCCTGTGTACGCGCTTGAGCTGTTGTCATACAACCTCCTCCTCACGGTCTGCCTATGGCGGTAAAGCCGTCTCCACCTGCCTGATAGTGTACTCCGGCGTCAGTCTAGCAATTCATGTGCCAGGGCTTTGCCGGTGCCGGCATACGAATTGCTATATCACTGATGGCATGACTTAATAACAGGAGTTGCGCGGTTACCATGAAAACCGGACGTTCCACCCGATGGAAACCCGATTCGCCGGCGGCAGCATGGTACTCGTTTTATCTTTTCCACAAAAATGTTACACAGAATGTAACATTTTTGTGGAAAAGAATGGAATCTTGCGCCCTGCCGGAGGCGACATTCCCTTCCGGGTCAATGACCGCGTAACTCCTATTAATAACACGAGTTACGCGGTGCGCATTCAAACGGGTCGTTTGCTCCCGATAACGACGTATTTCGCCGGCGGCAGCGTGGTACGTTTCTGTTTTTTTCGGGAACATGGGGCACAACGTGCCCCATGTTCCCGAAAAAGAATGTCCCATTCCGCCCTGCCGGAGGCGAATCGGGCCGTTTGTCCCGGCAGATGCCCGGTTTGGAACCGACTGCGTAACTCCTGTTAATAACACGAGTTACGCGGTCGGTTCATCAAACCGGGCGTTTCACCCGACGGAAGCCCGATTCGCCTAAGGGTGTCTTCCGCCCTGCCGGAGGCAAAGACGACTTTCGTGGGAGTCCGTGTTTCATTTGAATGCCCACTGTGTACAGCCTGTTAACAAATACACCGACCTCATAGCCGACAGCGGAGGACTTCGAAGATGCCAAACTATACCCATAGGAATGTTAAGCGGAATATCGACTTCCGCCCCGATGAACGTATCCTGTCTATAACCCATCGCCATATTGCGGCCCTGCTGGCGCGGCTGTTACCGGTGCTCCTGCTGCTCCTGCTATTTGGCGGGATAGTTGGCTATCGCGGGATGGGGGGGCAGTTTCTGGAGATGGACGCGGTGGCGAGCCAACAGTTCACCAGCGTGGATCTGTTCCTGCTGATCACCCTTACAATTGTTTTTATCACCGGTATTTTCGTGCGTGGTCGGATAATCACCCGCGTGATCCTCTGGGGCGTCGGGTTACTGCCGGCGGGTCTGCTCTATTTTCGCTATACCGGCGGGCGGATCTTCGCGGTTGAACCGGGAGCCGGCCAGAGCTTCGATACCTTTAATGTTATTTTGATCATTATAATGATGCTGGCTCTGGCATATGCGATCTACGCCTACATCGACTGGAAGCGCGATCGTTTGATTCTGACCAACCGGCGGGTAATCCGTGAGATGGATCGTCCGCTGATCCGGCATGTGCAGGAGCAACTACCGATTAACGACATCCAGAGTGTCGAGGCTCGCACCCTGACCTATGTAGGCCACTGGGTGAACCTGGGCTATGTCAAGGTGCAATCGGCCTCATTTAATAAGGCGATGTTTTTCTCCTGGGCCAATGATCCCGGTGCGATGCAGGCCGGAATTATGGAGCAGGTGAACAAACTGGGCGAAGAAACCGAGGAAGCTGAGTTTGCGCGCCTGATCGAGAAGCGGGTGTACAGTGATGAGGCCGACAAACTTAAATACGAGCAGACTATCCGCCACTCCTATACGCCCCATGCATTGAACTGGCTGTTTCCCATGAACCCGGAATTCGATCCCGAAGAGAGCACCTACACCTGGCGGAGACACTGGTTCTTCCTGGTCGAATCCGCGTTCCTGCCGATGGTTATTTGCATTATTGGTTTTGTGCTGGTTAGCGCTGTGGCGGGAATGGATCTCGTTGGTGGTGGAGTACTGCTGGTGCTCCTGCTCCCGTTGCTGCTGGTCTGTGCCGGTTGGATGGCCTGGAAGATCCAGGACTACCGAAATGATCACTATATTCTTACCCCGGTGCAGGTGGTCGATATTTTGAAACGCCCATTGGGGCCGGAGAGCCGCCAGTCGGCCGGCCTGGACGCGCTCCAGAATATCACCTACAAGGCAACGCTCTTCGGGCGGATCTTTGGTTTTGGTGATGTGCTGCTGGAGACCGCCGGGCCAGGTGAAGGACTGACTTTTTACGAAGTACCCAACCCGCGCGAAGTTGTCGCCACCATCGATAGCTATCAGACAGCCTATAATCAGAGTCAGAAGGAGCGTAACATGGAAGATACGCTCAAATTGCTCCGCTTTTATCATATGACGCATGAGCAAGAGGGCCAGGCCGAGCCGACCGACGATGGGAAACAGCAGAGTCAGGCCGATCAGACTGCCAAACAGTAGAGAACCTCAGTTCTCAGTTCTTTGTCCTCCGGTAATGCCGGCATACATGTTGCTCAATCCCTGACGGAATACATATTTTTGTAAGCCCACACAGGGATTGAGGAGGACCATATGCGACCTGGTGTATTTCTAACGGCAGTGATCGGGGTGATTACGGCCGGACTGCTACTCACCTCGCTAAGTTCGGCACGGGAACTGAATGTGCCCGTCTTGCAGGAGGGCGAAGCCGTCTCGGTTGAAGACCTGATGAACCGCCCGCAAGATTTTATCGGTGAGATCGTGACGGTAAACGGTATTGTGGCTGAGGACTTTGACGTTTTTACCGATGGTAACATTAACACCTTTGCCCTGTCCGACGATACTGCGCCGGAAAATAATTTGCTGGTCGTGAATGAACTGACGAACGGCGCAATGATCGACAGTCAGATGGTTGGTGAGCCGATTGCGGTAACCGGCGAGGTCAACTTTGCCTCATGGACCGACCTTGAAGCGCAGTATGAAGTCAGCCTGCCGGATGCGCTTGAAGATGCCTTCTCCGGTGAGCCGGTCCTGATTGCTCAGTCCATAAACGAAGTGTCTGCACCGGCGCTTCAGGAAGAAGCCGTCACTGTCGAGGATCTGATGAACCGTCCGGAAGACTTTATCAATGAAACAGTGACGGTAAATGGTAATATTGCTGAGAACTTTGACATTTTTACCGATGGAAATATCAACACCTTTGCCCTGACTGACAACACCGCGCCGGAGAATAACTTGCTGGTCATTAACGAACTGACGAACGGCGCAATGATCGATGGCGACATGGCCGGTGAGCCGGTTACGGTGACTGGTGAAGTTAACTTTGCCTCATGGACCGACCTTGAAGCGCAGTATGAAGTTAGCCTGCCGGATGCGCTCGAAGATGCCTTCTCCGGTGAGCCGGTCCTGATCGCCCAGTCTATCCAGATGCAGGAAGACCAGGCCGCCGCGCCGGCAGCCCAGGAGGCAACTGAGGTACCTGAGGCAACCGAGGCTCCCGAAGCAACTGAGGTACCTGAGGCAACCGAGGTGCCCGAGGCAACCGAGGTGCCCGAGGCAACCGAAGAGCCTGCGCCAACCGCGGCACCGGCAGCGGGCGCGGCACCGGCAGCAACCGAAGCTCCCGCAGCGACGGAGGTGCCCGAGGCAACCGCGGCACCGGCAGCGGGCGCGGCACCGGCAGCACCAACGACTGCCCCCGCCGCGGGCGCGCCCGGCACTCTGCCGACCACCAGCACAACTTCTAACAATGGTAGTGGTACCCTGCTCGCCGTTATCGGCCTGCTGCTGCTGGCAAGCGGTGGTGGCCTGTTGCTGGCCCGCCGCCGGCGCGCGTAACATCGGACATTCATGGTACGGAAAAACGTGGGCTCGGAGAGCCCACGTTTTTCCAGAAAGATAGAACAAGTATCATGCTACCGCGGACAAAAGCTGCCTGTATGGGGGTAGATGTCTGATTTACACGAGTTACGCGGTGGCCGAGCAAACTGGGCGTTTGCGCCCGATAAAGGCCGGATTCGCCTGCGCCGGCATGGTACTTTATGGATCTTTTTCACAGAAATTTTGCACACGGTGCAAAATTTCTGTGAAAAAGAATGAAATCTTCCGCCTTGCCGGAGGCGCAAAGCTCCGTTCACGGGGGACCGCGTAATTCCTGTGATTTGTATGCCCACCGCATAACGTGGGCGATCTGCTTGCATGGCACACAACTTGTCAAGAAACCAGGGATCACCCGGTATACCATCTTACCTTGCCCTGGGGTTTGTCGCCGGCACGCTGCTAGAACGAAGGTACATCTGTTCGTCCTATGTGACCGAGGTTGATGTTGCCGTCCGGCAGTCGGTGCCCTTCAGCCATGAGCATCATGTCAGCGGACTGGGGATTGACTGCCGCTACTGCCATGTCTCCGTTGAAAACTCCTCCTATGCCGGTGTTCCACCTACCGAAACCTGTATGACCTGCCACTCGCAGATCTGGAATGACAGCCCGATGCTGGCCCCCGTCCGCGCCAGTTATGAAACCAATACACCCCTCAAGTGGAACCGCGTCCACAATCTGCCGGATCATGTCTATTTTAACCATAGCATTCATGTACAGAAAGGCGTTGGCTGTGTCACCTGCCACGGGCGGGTTGACCAGATGCCGCAACGAGACGGTGCGCCTCTGCCATTGGCATATTCCGCAGACGCACGATCTGGAGTCCTGGCGTGACCTGCGCGCCTTCGACGGCACTGCCACGATTATCTAGCCGCTGATCGCCCTTTCTACTACCGATGTGTTGTCATCGCCACAGAGGACACCGAAGATGCAGCGATGATACACGGGGACGTGCCGGCGGTACGCCCGGTGCGCCCGTTCCCGTTGATGGCCGGGTTGCCGGCATTGGTATGGCCGGACCAGGGGCGTTGTAAATTGACATTTGCTAACCTCTCGCGTATAGTGAAGGTCTACCCGGACTGAACGCACATCATATGACGGCGTGACCCTGTGACGATCTTTGTTTTCGATTGCCACAACTATTAAGGAGGTTGAACAATGTCCACCAAGTGGGTGTACCTCTTCCGCGAAGGCGATTCCAGTATGCGTGATCTGCTCGGCGGTAAGGGCGCCGGTGTCGCGGAAATGACCCGTACCGGTGTACCGGTTCCCCCCGGCTTTACGATCACCACCGATGCCTGTAATGCGTACTACGATAACAATCAGCAGTTCCCCGAAGGTATGTGGAACCAGGTGCAGGAAGCGCTCAAGGATCTGGAGTCGCAGACCGGCAAGAAGTTCGGTGAGCCCGCCAATCCACTGCTGGTTTCAGTGCGGAGCGGTGCCAAGTTCTCTATGCCCGGTATGATGGATACGGTCCTCAACCTGGGGCTGAACAAATCCACGCTGGAAGGTATCGCCAAGCTGACCGACAACCCGCGCTTTGCGCAGGATGCCTATCGCCGCTTTATTCAGCTCTTCGGCAAGATTGTGCTCGGCGTTGAGGGCGATAAGTTCGAGCATGTGATGGAGGAGCGCAAGGGCTTTGGCGAGCGTGAAGATACCGACCTCACCACCGAGGAACTGGCCGACATTGCCGAGACCTTCAAGCGCATCATCAAGGATGAGAAGGGGATCGACTTCCCCGAAGATCCCTACGAGCAACTGCGCCAGGCGATTGCTGCCGTCTTCAACTCCTGGAATGGTCGCCGTGCCCGCGACTATCGCCGCATCAACAAGATCGCCGATAGCCTGGGGACCGGCGTGAACGTTCAGACGATGGTATTCGGGAACATGGGCAGCGACTGCGCCACGGGCGTGGCCTTTACCCGCAACCCCAGCACCGGCGAGGCGAAGCTCTTCGGCGAATACCTGGTCAATGCCCAGGGTGAGGACGTGGTGGCCGGTGTGCGCACGCCGCAGCCGATCTCGAAGCTCCAGGAGACCATGCCCGAGGTCTATGATGAGTTTCTGGGCATCACCCGGCAGCTTGAGTCACACTACAAGGATGTCCAGGATGTTGAGTTCACCATCGAGCGCGGCAAGCTCTGGATGTTGCAGACCCGCAACGGCAAGCGTACCGGTATGGCGGCGCTCAAGATTGCGGTTGATCTGGTCAAGGAGGGCGTAATCGACAAGGCGACCGCCGTCCAGCGGGTTGAGCCGATCCAGCTTGACCAGTTGCTGCACCCGATGCTTGATCCCAAGGAGCGGCAGAAGGTCAGCGCGATCACGACCGGCCTGCCGGCATCGCCGGGCGCGGCTACCGGTCAGGCGGTGTTCCACCCCGACGAGGCCGAGGAGTTGAGCAACAAGGGTGAGAGCGTGATCCTGGTGCGTGTCGAGACCGCGCCGGAGGACTTCCACGGGATGGTGGCGGCCAAAGCCATTCTGACCGCGCGGGGTGGTATGACCTCCCACGCTGCTGTGGTTGCGCGGGGTATGGGTAAGCCCTGTGTGGCCGGTGCCGGTGCTCTGCGCGTGGACTATTCCACCCAGAGCGTCAGCGTCGGTGATATCACGATCAAGAAGGGCGACTGGATTACGCTTGATGGGGCCACGGGTGAGGTCTTCGCCGGGTTGATTTCCACGATTGAGCCGGAGATCTCCGGGGACTTCGCTGCCTTCATGGAGTGGACCAACGAGTTCCGTAAGATGGGCGTGCGCGCCAACGCCGACACCCCGAACGATGCCAAGGTTGCGCGCGAGTTCGGTGCCGAGGGCATTGGTCTCTGCCGCACCGAGCACATGTTCTTCGAGGGCGACCGGATCGACGCCGTGCGCGAGATGATCCTGGCCGATACGCAGGAAGAGCGTAAGGCGGCGCTGGCAAAGATCGAGCCGCTGCAGCAGGGCGACTTCGAGGGCATCTTCCGGGCGATGGCCGGCTTCCCCGTCACCATCCGCACCCTGGATCCACCTCTGCACGAGTTCCTGCCGCACAATGACGAGGACATCCGCGCCATGGCCGCGAAGGTCGGTCAGCCGTTCGAGAAGGTCAAGAGCCGCGTGGAGGAGTTGCACGAGTCCAACCCGATGCTCGGCTTCCGGGGTTGCCGTCTGGGCAATATCTACCCGGAGATTACCGCAATGCAGGCGCGCGCGATCTTCCGCGCCACGGCTGTGGTGAAGAAAGAGGGCATCGATGTCCACCCTGAGGTGATGATCCCGCTGGTGGGCACGATCAACGAACTGAAGCCGCAGGAAGAGATTGTTCGCAAGGCCGCTGCCGATGTGCAGGCTGAAACCGGCGTGCAGTTTGACTACATGGTCGGGACCATGATCGAGTTGCCTCGCGCCGCCCTCACCGCCGACAAGATCGCCGAGGTGGCCGAGTTCTTCAGCTTTGGTACCAACGACCTGACCCAGACCACGATGGGGATGAGCCGCGACGACGCCGGGCGCTTCCTGCCGCTCTACGTCGAGCGCAAGATCCTGCCGGACGATCCCTTCCAGTCGATTGACCAGGAGGGCGTCGGGCAACTGGTGCAGATGGGTACCGAGCGCGGCCGCAGCACCCGCTCCAACCTGAAAGTGGGTATCTGTGGTGAGCATGGTGGCGATCCGGCCAGCGTGGAGTTCTTCAACAAGGTCGGCCTGAACTACGTCAGTTGTTCACCGTTCCGTGTGCCGATTGCCCGCCTGGCCGCGGCACAGGCTGCCATGGGCGAGTCGAAGCGCGATAAGTAGTTGAGTTAACGGTTAATGGTTAACGGTTAGGGGTTAATGGTTAACGGTTAGGGGTTAATAATTGTGCTTTAACCCCTAACCCCAATACCTTTCAAATAACCGGGCTTACGTGGTTCCTTACCTGGAAGAGGATGCCGCCTCCGGCAGGGTGGAAGAAACCATCCTTTTTTCACAAAAGATTTTCACAACGTGAAAATCTTTTGTGAAAAAG
>DAOTUI010000064.1:0-8272 GCA_034437035.1 Chloroflexaceae bacterium | reverse complement strand
TCTTTTTCACAAAAATTTTGCACTTCGTGCAAAATTTTTGTGAAAAAGATCAAAAAGTACCATGCTGCCGCAGGCGATTCTGCCGTTCACCGGGTGAAACGCCCGGTTTGATGAACCACCGCGTAACTCGTGAACATAACAGGAGATGCCGATACCCGGCAGCGATTGTGAATTGAGCGTACTGGCCGCCGATGCTGCCTTGAATGCCTCCAGGCGGTGGCGCTGTTCGGCGCGGAGGGCCGCGTAGTCGGCCAGTTCCAGCGCTTTCGTCAGCGCCGCGTCATAGTTGCCGCTATCATAAACGGCGCGGGTCGGTGTGGTGTATGGGAAGGCATCAGGAGGAATAAAGTTCTTGCGACGAACATCAACCGGATCAATTCCCAGTTCGACAGCAACCAGATCCATCAACCGCTCGATATAGTAAGCCGCTTCGGGACGGCCGGCACCCCGATAGGCGGCTACCGGCGTGGTGTTGGTACAGACACTGATCGTCGTAGTCTCCACATTGGGGATTTGATAGACACCAACGGCCATCTTTGCGGTCAGGATAGGATTCTCGATATCAACCGGATACGCTCCCAGGTTTGCCAGGATACGCACTTGCAGAGCGGTAACAGTGCCATCTTGCTGGACGGCGGCTTCAATATCGGCAATCTGCGCCCGACCATGCGTGGTGGCAGTCATATGCTCCAGCCGTGACTCTACCCAGCGCAGCGGCAGATTATACATGCGTGCCAGGGCTGCAAGCAGCGCTTCTTCGGGGTAGATGCCAATCTTGACGCCAAAGCCGCCGCCAACCTCCGGGGCAACTACACGAACTTGATTGGTGGGTAGGTTAAGCACCCCGGTCAGCGCATCACGTACCAGGTGGGGCGTTTGCGTGCTGGTCCAGACCGTGACGCCACCAGTTGTAGCGTCGGGTGCGGCAACCACTGCCCGAGTTTCCAACGGGATGCCCGCCAGTCGCTGGCTGATCAGGCGCTGTTTGACGATCCGAAAGGCACCGGCAAAGGCATCATCAACACTGCCGGCATGACGCTGCCGCGAGTAGGCAATGTTATTGGGCAGTGTGTCGAAGAGTCGGGGCGCATCCTCAGCCAGGGCCTGTTCCGGATCAACAATGGCTGGGAGCGGTTCCCAATCCACCAGCACATCGGCAATCGCATCCGCCGCCGCTGCGGGTGATGTAGCGATGATAGCGGCCACTGCCTCACCAACATACCGAACGCGCTCAATCGCAAGAACATTGCGCGATTGCCGGCTGGACTGCGCGTCCATATTCGCCTCACCGCCCTGCAGGGGCAGTGGCCCACAGTGCGGAGCCAGGTTATTGCCAGTGATAACGGCAGTTATGTTGGGATGTTGCAGGACTGCTGTTGCATCAATGCTGCGAATACGCGCATGTGCATGGGGACTGCGTACCAGAGCAACATACTGCATGCCGGGGAGTTTTAAATCACCAACATACGTCGCGGTTCCAGTAATCAGGCGTGGGTCTTCTTTGCGGCGAACACGCGCACCCATCAATGCAGCAGGGGTCATGACAATGCCTTTCTGTAACATAAACCAACCTGACTGCCCCTATCTTACCCTAGATTGGGGCGATTCTGCAACTATAATCCGACACGACTTACGCGGTTGATATACAACCCGGACGTTTCACCCGATGGAAGCCCGCTTCGCCTGCGGCAGCATGGTACGCTTTGATCTTTTTCACAAAAACATTCACAACGTGAATGTTTTTGTGAAAAAGATCTGGTTTCTTCTACCCTGCCGGAGGCCCAACGCTCTTCCGGGGCAGTGACAACGTAACTCGTGTAATCTGACCAATGCGGCTGGTTTAGCGTTTCTTTGGCCCAACTCATACGGTAAATACTATAGGAGGGAGTTTTCTTATCCCGGGACGCAACGAATACGTACGATTCGCGTGGGTGAAACGATCAGGAGAACAACCATGACCCTTACCCTGCACTCCGTTGCCGATACCCTGCTGGGGCTGCTCTTCCCCGACCACTGCGCCGGTTGTGGGCGGGGGGGCAGCCTCTTCTGCGCAGCATGCCGGGCGCAATTGCGCGCCTATCCGCCGGGGAGCCCGACCGTTATTCACCCGGTTGACCAGGCATTTCCGCTTGATGGTGCTGCCGTGGCCTTCATCTTCGACGGACCGCTACGGGATGCCATGCACTGCTTTAAGTACAAGTCGATCCGCCGGATGGCGCAGCCGCTGGCCGAACTGCTGAATGCCTACCTGGAGCAGCATCCGCTGCCCGCCGACGCGATAATTCCGGTACCGCTGCATCGCAAACGCCTGCGCGAACGGGGGTTCAACCAGAGTGAACTGCTGGCCCACCAACTCTCGCGCCATAGTGGCCTGCCGGTGTTGACGGAAGGACTGGCGCGGGGACGGCATACCCAACAGCAGGCCCATCTCGATATGCAGGGTCGCCAGGAGAATGTACGTGATGCCTTTGTCTGGTGTGGCAAAACTGCACCGCCGGACCGGGTGCTGATTCTGGACGATGTGCTGACGACGGGGGCGACAATCGGCGCATGCGCGCAAACGCTGCGGGCGGCAGGAACCCGCGAAGTGCGGGCGCTGGCACTGGGCCGCAGCCGCCCCGAATGATCCCTGGACCGCTCGCAGCAAGCTGTATGCCCGACCCATGCCGGATGTGATACAATCAAAAAACAGGATGAAATCTCAGCAATGATGCAGCACATACAGCAGTGCGAAGGTCAGCAGTTGAAGGGAGCAGTCTGATATGCCGGTTGAGAAACCACCAGAAGAACTGGTCATTCCCCCGGAGGTGCGGTCATGGGTGGATGACCTGGTCACCGAGGACGACACCCCTGTGGACAATATCTTTTCTGCCAAACAGCATTTGAGGTAACATGGTTAATGAACGTAGGACTTACGCGGTGGACGTGCAAACCGGATGTTTGATTGAAATGAATGGCCCGATTCGCCTGCGGCAGCATGGTACGCTATGATCTTTTTCACGGAATTTTTGCACAACGTGCAAAAATTCCGTGAAAAAGGTGGTCTGTTCCGCCCTGCCGGAGGCGAAATACATCTCCAGATGGAGAACTGCGTAAGTCCTGGAACGTTAATAAACGTGAGCGTCGGGGGCAACCAGCCTGGTTGCCCCCGACGCTGCTTTGTGCTCCGTTATCCTCGTCGGGAGTAGACTGCCTCAGGTTTTATCGGTATGCCTGGGCGGATCGGCCTTCGGCGGCGTAACGGTCGTGTTCGGTGCCGGTGCCGTCGCAGTAGGTGATGGTGTTGCCGTCGCCGATGGCGCAGCCTGCGGCAGCGGCTTGGTTCCATCGGGCAGCACGTCTTCCGTAGCCGTGGCCGTGGCGGTGGGCGATGGCGTGGCCGTCGCGGTGGGCACGGACGTGGCTTCCGGCTCAGGCGTACTGGTAGCAGTCGGCGTGGCCGTCGCGGTGGGCACAGACGTTGCTTCCGGCGCGTCCGTTGCTTCCGGCTCGGGTGTCCTGGTGGCAGTCGGTGTCGCCGTTGCGGTGGGCACGGACGTTGCTTCCGGCGCGTCCGTTGCTTCCGGCTCGGGCGTGCTGGTTGTGGTCGGCGTCGCTGTCGCGGTAGGCACGGACGTTGCTTCCGGCGCGTCCGTTGCTTCCGGCTCGGGTGTGCTGGTGGCGGCCGGCGTGGCCGTCGGTGTGGCTTCGGGCGCGGCCGTGGATGTCGGCGTGGTTTCAGGTGTAGTCGTGCGCGTCGGCGTGGTTTCAGGTGCAGCCGTGCGTGTCGGCGTGGCGGTCGCTTCCGGCAGCGCTTCGCCATCGGCCTGACTGACAATCTGCCCGATGGTCTGCCAGTCGTTGACATTACCGGCATTGTCGAGCACCTGGACGCGCAGGTTGTATTTGCCCGGTGTCAGCGGCGGCAGTTCGACCTGCGGTTGCGAGGTGTACCACTCGGCTTCGCCATCCGCTTCCGTGCCGACATAGACGCGGTAGCCCGCCACACCGGAAGCGTTATCCTCGGCGGCCTGCCAGCTTAGTTTTGTAGCAGTATTGGCCTGCACCCGGGTAGTGCCCAGCGACGACGGTGCTTCCGGAGGCGTGATATCATAGCCGACCGGGCCAAAGGTTTCCAGGATCTGCTCACCAGTTATGCTCCAGATGCGAACGTACAGCGTATGTAGCCCCTCGACATCGGCCCAGGTAAGCTGGACATAGCCTTCCTTCGCATTCTCGAACATCGGCTCCTCACCGCCGGGATCTTCATTCCAGCGCTGACTGAAGCCCTGAGCCGCGCCACTGATGGTAAAGTCGAGGCGCCGGTCATCGTTATACCACTTCTCCGGCTCCATATCGCCACTGAACTCAATTTCGGGCGGCTCCAGATCTTCGGGAGCTTTGGCCGTCAAGATTTTGCCATAATGCTGGTTGCATCCGCCGATCTCCGGCAGGGTGTAGCCATCGGCAAATGTGAGCGGGATGGTCTGGCGGCCACTGGCGTAGGGACCATGGGCCGTGAATGCCATAAAATGCAGGTGGGGCACGCCGGGCGAGCCCCGATCGCCCACGGTGCCGACAACGGCCCCGCGTGGCACAAACTGACCACGCGCCGCGGTGTTGACGCTTTGCAGATGAGTATACTGGGTGTAGAACGTGTCGGTGTGTTTCAGGATCAGCGTCCCGCTTGAGCCAAACCAGCCAAACACGGTCCCATCGGCGGCGGCGTGAACCGGCGCGCCATAAATGGGACCACGGGCGGGGACAGTATCAATGGCATAGCGGTCAAAGGAGTTGTGCGTGCCACAGGCATAGCCCTGAATAATCTTCCAGGGTTGACCGACTGGTTGTGGTAGCCAGAGCTGCGGGTAGGATGCAGCATAGACGGGTTGGGCGGACGGAACCAGCGCAACGACAAAAATACCAATCAAGAGCAAACGTAAGAGCGCGAACCAGTGATGCGTAACGGACACATGTCTCGAGCATGCAGCAGCATCTTGTTGTTGCAAAGTGTGACCTCCCTGGGTCGAATATGATCATCACGGATACAGCCCTAAGGCGGACACGGCCTTAGTGGGCCGAAACGATACCATACTTTACAAAAAAGGTCAAATGAGCATTAAAACAGATGTTTATTGCAAAAAAGTGCCGGGCCGGTAGCGGCATTCCGGCACAATTGCTGTCGGGCAAAGACCGGCATGCGGTATAATATTTCGACAGCAAAGGAGTTCTACCGTATGCCCAGATTACCATCACGTTATTCCGCGCCGTCACGTTATGTCCGGCAGATGCCTTCGTCCGGGCGCATATTTGCGTATGCAGTGATCATTGTTGCTCTTGCACTACTGCCGCTCTTCCTGTCCAACATGTTTGGGTGGGATGGTCTGCTGCGGAGTGTGGTGTTACCCCTCGCAGCACTCTTAACATTCGGCCTGATTCTCACTTTCTCAATGCTGCATATGCAACCACGCGTCCTGTTTGGGCAGTACGGCGGGCGGCTGGTACCGGCGTTTGCGGCAATCGTGGGGTTGGGCATCTTTGCCTTTGTTACCGACTACACCATGCGCGTGACGACGCTCTATGAAACGTTTCTCCGGGATCAGACGGCGCGGCGGACAGTACTGCGCTGCCGGTGCATACCGTCACCTTCGCAGTTAAGCATCCCGACGTGGAGCATCACCTGTATGTCAGCCCGGTTGCTCGTTCCCGTGCCGCCATGCCCCAGCCGGTAACGCTGCGGGTCGCATTGCATGATGCCGAAAATGTCACCCTGGTCGCGGGGGAGGAGACATTTATGCCGAGCCGGGACACGCAGACGGGGAAAGTTGTCTGGGGCGGGATTGATCGGGCATTTACGCCCCGCCAGGCAGGATTACATACGCTGGTCGTGACCACCGTAACGCCGGGAATTCCCGAAATTCATGTGCGGGTGGTTGATCCGCATAAGCGCGACGGTACACGGCCACCCGGCTACTAACCGGCGGCAACATCCTTCTGGCACATCCTTTGCTATCGTGGGCAAGAAAGTTGTAATCGAACTGTTATGAAGTCTTCGTAGAGCTATGTATCTTATAGTTGTTGGGGCCGGTTCTATCGGCGTTAGTGTAATGAAGATTGCGCTGCTGGATGATCACGATGTGGCAATTATCGAGCGCGACGAAGTCCGGGCGCGTGAGACGGCGCAGAACTATGATGCCATCGTCCTGCATGCTGATGTCTCCCACGGCGGTATCCTGGACGAGGCCGGCGTCGATCGCGCCGACGCCTTGATTGCCACAACCAGCGATGATGCAATCAATCTTATGGCAATGTTCCTGGGCCGCGAGCATGAGGTCAAAACGCTGGTCAGCCTGGTCGCCGAGAAAGAACACCAGGGTATGTTTGAGCGACTGGGCGTCCAGGTACTGGTCGATCCGGAGAAGATCCTGGCACGGCATCTTTACAACCGGCTGCGTAAACCGAAGGTCGAAGATGTCCTCAGCTTAACCCACGGTGAGCAGATTTTTGAGGCGGCGCTGAAGGAGCAGGCACCGCTGGTTGGCAAGACAATCGCAGAGGCCCGGCAGCAAGATCTGCTGTCCAAACATCTCCTGATTGTTGCGCTACGGCGGGGACGACATACAACGCAGTTGCCGGCCGAGGATACCATGCTCAAAGCGAAGGATCATCTGATTGTGTTTGCGCAGGAACCACTGGATGAAGCGCAATATAGTCCATTTACGGGCTAAGGATCTGGTTTGAATTCGAGTACCAGGATTGTTCTCCGTGACCTTGGCCGGGTGCTGCATGTGCCGGGACTGATGGCGCTGGCCTCGCTGCCGATCTGCTACCTCTTTCAAGAGTATTACGCCATCTGGCCGTTTGTCTGGACGGCCCTGATTGCGCTGATTGTCGGGCAACTGCTCTATCGGGTCTTTCAGTGCTCGGATGAAGCCTACCTGGATCAGGCCATGGTTATCGCAGCCCTGAGTTGGGTCTGTGTGTCGTTACTGGGAGCGCTGCCCTTCATGCTGATTGCTGCCAACCTGACCGAACAACCCCAGGTATCGCAGACGGTGCAGGCGTTTCGCCAACCCTGGAATGCGCTGTTCGAGTCCTTCTCCGGCTTCACGGCGACCGGATTGACAATGGCACTGGACCCCAGCGCACTGCCGCGCAGCCTGCAGTGGTGGCGCTCATTTACCGAGTGGATCGGCGGCGCGGGCATTATTGTGCTGATTCTCTCCGTAGTCGGCTCCACCAGTGGGATCTTCCGGCTCTACTTCTCGGAGGCGCGCACCGACCGCCTCGCGCCGAGTGTCTCCTCAACGGTGCGGACGATCTGGTGGATCTATCTGCTGTTTACCATCCTGGGTGTGCTGCTGTTGCGCCTCACCGGGGTGCCCTGGTGGGAAGCACTCAACCATGGCATGACCGGCATTGCAACGGGCGGGTTTGATATTACCGGCACCAGCGTGGCCCGGTATGATGAACGCTCCCGGGCGGTGGTCATTCTGGTGATGATCCTGGGAGCCATCAGTTTTTCGGTGCATTATCAGGTGCTGGTACGCCGGCAGATTCCCAAACTGTGGCGCGATGCGCAACAGCGGGTCTTCTGGGTCTTTTTGCTGCTGGGGCCGCTGGTGCTGGCCCTGGAGAACTTCTGGTTTGAGCGGGCATTTCTCTGGAGTGATAGCGCCTTCCAGTGGGTATCGGCACTGACGACGGCGGGCTTTAGTACCACGGACGAGCGTGCCTGGAGTACCAGCACCCAACTGCTGTTAAGCCTGGCGATGATTATTGGCGGTGCGGCCGGTTCAACCGCCAGCGGGATCAAACTCAACCGGGTGATGTATCTCTACAAGGGGATGGTCTGGCGTGTCCAGCGCATTCTGCTGCCACCGCATCAACTGCTGCGCTACCAGGTAGGGGATAAATCCCTCTCGGAAGAAGATGCCAATAACCAGGTCGAGTCGGCCGGGGTGCTGGTGATCCTCTGGCTGGCTATGCTGGGATTGGGAGTGTTTATCATGCTGCACATGTTGCCCGATCAGATTCCGCTGAGCGAGGTCGTCTTCGAGATGGCGTCGGCGCAGAGTAATGTGGGCCTCTCGGTCGGGATTACCGGACCGGATCTGCACTGGTCGGGGAAACTGGTGCTTATTCTGTTTATGTACATGGGTCGGCTGGAGATTGTTCCGGTTTTTATTCTGGGGTTTGCACTCCTGCGCCGGATGGGAGTTATGGCCCAGCCAGGTTCGCGGTAGTTTGTAGTCCGTAGTCCGTAGTCCGTAGTCCGTAGTCCGTAGTCCGT
>DAOTUI010000063.1:0-5758 GCA_034437035.1 Chloroflexaceae bacterium | reverse complement strand
GCGGAACAGACCACCTTTTTCACGAAATTTTTGCACGTTGTGCAAAAATTTCGTGAAAAAGATCATAGCGTACCATGCTGCCGCAGGCGAATCGGGCCATTCATTTCAATCAAACGTCCGGTTTGCACGTCCACCGCATAAGTCCTGTCATTTACAGGAGTTACGCAGTCGGTTCCAAACCAGGCGTCTGCCTGGACAACTGGCCCGATGCGCCTCCGGCAGGGTGGAATGGAACATTCTTTTTCCGGAAAAAGACAAAAGTGTACCATGCTGCCGCAGGCGATTCTGCCGTTCATCTGGTCAAACGCCCGGTTTGTATGTCAACCGCGTAACTCATGTAATTTACACGAGTTACGCGCTGGATGATCCGACCGGACGTTTGATTCTGGTAACAACATGTTTCGCCCGCAGCAGTAAGGCAAAAATCCTTTTTGGGTTAGTTCGCGTAAGTCGCGTGATTCACACGCGTTACGCGGTCACTGACCCGGAAGAGCATTGGGCCTCCGGCAGGGCGGAAGATTCCTGAAAAAGTGTACCATGCTGCCGCAGGCGAATCGGGTTTCCATCGGGTGGAACGTCCAGTTTGAATACCCACTGCGTAAGTCGTATAATTCAGCAGAGACATAGTTTCCGGCAGAGGTCAGAGGACGTGATTGAAGAAGAAATAGAGGCATGTATGGATCGCTCACAGAAGAAGAGCAACCCGCTCCGCACATTTACCCACCTGATGGTCGGGAGCGCCATTCTGGGGTTAGATGAACTGCAGCGCCAGTTGCAAAGCTGGGAACATGCCGCTAACCAGGCGTATTCCCGGGAGATGCAGACGCGCGGCACGGCAACATCCCAACCGGAACCGCGCCCCGCACCCGTCCAGCCCGGCACACCCGGCGAGGTGGCGGCCGTTGAGCAGCGTCCCGGCAGTACCCAACAAACGCTGCCCCAGCAACCCGCCCCAACCGATACCCCGGTGGAGAATCTGCGGTATGCCCTGATTGGCCTGTTGTTCGAGTCGCAATCACGCCTGGAAGAAGGCATTACCACATTGAGCCGGGTCGATCAGGAACTGGGTAACGTGGCAACTGCGCTGACCCGACCATTGCAGCGCAATCCGTTGCTGGCCCCGGCGCAGAGGCGCTTCAACAGCTATGCGGCGCGTGGTGAGGCAGAGGTCTCCCGCTGGATCGAACGGGGTCGCCAGGAAGAGGCCCGCAGCCGCATCCTCACCGAGACGGCAGCCCAACTGACCTTTGAGTCATCGGTGCATCAGATTGCCATTAACCCGGAAGTGCAGGAACTGGTGCAGAAGCAGGGCACCGGTCTGGCGGGTGAGGTCATTGAGGAGGTACGCGAGCGCGCCGTCAGCGCCGATACTCTGGTGGAGCGGGTGGCGCGGTCGTTGCTGGGGCGCACACCCCGCGAGCAGTTGCCCGAACCGCCGGCCGCTGTACGTATCCGTGCCGAGCATATTCGATCAATTGAGGAGTTAGAGGCGTAGTCGTATGCCGCATGGGTTGTTAGGACACTATGCCGGGTTTACCAGCCGGTTCATTGCCTTCTTTATTGATGTCATCGTTGTGACGGTGACGCTGAGCCTGATGGTCTGGGCCTTTGTTATCACCCAGTCGCTGCTCCAACTCGGGCCGTTAGCCGAGGCGCTCCGGCTCGAGGCCGCTATACCGGCCTGGTTGCAGCAGTTTCTTGCTACATCCGGGCCAGTGCTGGTGGGTCTTTTTGGTAGTATCATCTACATTGCCTATAACCTGTTTTTCTGGTCAACGACCGGGCGCACTCCCGGCAAGGCATTTATGGGACTGCGGGTTGTCACCGTCAACGGGAAACGGCTGTCCCTCCTGCGCGCCATCCTGCGCCTCATAGGGTATCTGCTGTCGGCTCTGCCGCTCTACCTCGGGTTTTTGTGGACGCTGATTGATGATCGGCGGCAGGGCTGGCACGATAAACTGGCAGGTACCTGTGTGGTCTACACCTGGGCCGCCCGCCCGGATGAGCGCTTCCTGGCCTACCAACTGCGCCGCATGGCGGCGACGCGCTCGAAGCAGGAGTAAGCGCGTTTACGCATTGCGCCGCAAAAACTGCACCACCTCCCGCGCTATGGCGGTGAGTAGAGCTACCTCACGCCCGGTCGGGTCGGCCCGGTGGAAGAGGCTGCGCAGGCTGCGCATGATCCCCGTGCGCCGGCCGGTTTTGAAAAACTCCACGGCCTGCAGTGCCTGCTCCCAGGTGGCAAAGAGCGTCTCCAGTTGCGCAGCGGTGGCGGGTGCTGCCGCCGTCGGCGGTGACGGCGCGGCAACGAGTACCGCCATGCGCAGTTCGTACAGCAGCAGCAGCACCGCCTGGGCCAGGTTGAGCGAAGGATAGGTCGGATCGGTCGGCAGGCGCAGCACCAGGTGGCAGCGGTCCAGCGCGGCATTGTCCAGGCCGTTATCTTCGGGGCCGAAGAGCAGCGCTACGGGACCGGCAGTTGCGCGCGCCGGCAGCTCGGGTGCCAGCGCGCGAACATCGCTGCTCCACACGGGATGATCGGCATGTGGGCGGGCGCTAGTGCCGACAACGTAGGTGACATCGGCCAGGGCTGCATCCAGGTCGGCATAAATACCCAGCACCGCCAGGATATCCTCGCTACGATGGGCAATGCCGATGATGTCGGCGGGATCGAACGGCGCAGGCGCAACCAGCCGCAGACGCCGCAAGCCCATGTTCTTCATTGCACGTACCACCCCGCCAATATTGACCACATCACGCGGCTGATGCAGCACGATAATGAAGTTATCCAGGGAGATGTGGTCCAATCGGGTCATCGTTACTCTTCCGGCTACGCGAAAAATTGCGGCTGCACCAGTCCCGTAGGTCACGCTTCCAGCATAACGGCGGACTATTACCCCAAAAGCGTGACCTGTAACTGCGTAAGTAACAGGATTTACACGGTGGGCGTTCAAATCAGACCTGTACTCCCACAACAGCCGTTTTCGCCTGCGGCAGCATGGTACGCTCTATTTCTTTTTGCGAAAAAATGTTGCACAAAGTGCAACATTTTTTCGCAAAAAGATGAAATCTTCCGCCCTGCCGGAGGCGAATCGGGCCGTTTATCCAGGTGAACACCTGGTTTGGAACCAACCACGTATGTAAGTAATAGGGATTTTTAACGCTTCGTGATCTTCGTGTTCTTCGTGGTTTACAAAACAGATTTCACCGGCAGGAAAGTCATTTCAAAATATAGTAGGTTGCGCGCTTCTCGCCGACTTTGAGCAGCAGTCCGCGCTCCACCAGGTCGGCCAGGTCACGCCGGAGTGTCTCGGCGCTGACATCGGGCGCGATCTCCTGCAGATCCCGGTTGGTGATCCGCCGATGTTCGGCCAGATGCAGCAGCGCGGCAATCTGGCGCTCGTTGAGGCCCAGCTTCTCCCACTCCTGCGTATCTACCCCCTCCGCCACGCTTGAGGCGAAGGTATGCCCCTGCAGCGTCACCAGAAACCCCGCGGCAGTCTCGCGGAAGTCGGGCGGTGGTAGCCCGGCCTGCTCCATCTGCTGGATCATCCGGTCGATGCCATAGCCCAGTCGCTCGATCAGGCCCCAGTCGGCCAGCACCTGTACCAGCGACTCGTTGCGGCTGTAACGCTCCTGGACAATATTTTCCAGCGTCACATGGCCGGGCAGCCGTCCCGGTGAGTAGCACTCCAGCCGGTCGGCAAACAGCGCAATGCGAATGCCCTCACCCCGGATGCCATAGTCGCGGTGGGCCACCGCGTTGACCAGCACCTCACGTACGGCCGGTGGCGGAAACTGCGTCCAGTCCTGGCGCTCCAGGCCGATCATGCGGCTGCCCTTGCGCATATGCTCCATCAGCCAGCGCTCGGCCCGGCGGACGGCATCCGGCAGGGTATCGCGGACATCTTCGCGCTCAAACTCATCGGCCAGTTCGCGCCCCTGGTACTGCACCAGCGTAATCTCGGCCTGCGGGAAGCGACCCTCAACCGTGCTGCCAAAGAGGATCAGCCCGGCACTGGTCGGTTGATACTCCGGTTCATCCGCTGTACGCGCCAGACAGCCGCGCCGGAAGAGAAAATCAAAGGTATCGGCTTCGGTGGGCAGGTTCACACGGCGTACATAGGCGCTGATCTTGTTGGCATCCAGTTCGTCCAGGGCAGCGGCATCGGGAACCAGCCGATCCCAGCTTACCTCACCCCGGTCGCGCAGCAGCCGCCGCAACGCATCCGGCAGCAGCGGTTGGTTGGTGGCCCCCTGGCGCTGCAAATATTTGCCATGCAAATTGTAGACGTGCGGCAGACCCGGCGGCACCGTCACCAGCAGCAAGGTCAGATCCGCGTGCTTGACGGTCTGCGGTAGCGGCAGCACCAGCGGCGGTGTAGCGATCAAGGCCGCTTCGAGAGCCATATCGCGCACCGCCGCGGCATCCTTCACGCCCTCGACCCGCGCCCGCGCCCGCCCGCCCACACCGATGATGATCGTTCCACCCTGGGCATTGGCCATGGCGACCAGCGTCTCGGCCAGATCGGAGAGTTTGCAGCGTTCCCGGAAGAATGCCAGGCCCGGCCCTTCGGGTTGGGTTAACAGTTCAGCTACTGTTTCCGTTGGTTGAGTCATAACATGATGATAACAGAACTTACGCGGTTGACATACAACCCGGTCGTGGGAACAGATGAAAGTCGGATTCACCAGAGCAGGCAAAATATGCTGTTCCCCAAACTTCCGGCTACCGGGGAGTTCACCTGTAAGACATCGGCTTGCCGGAAACTGTTATAGCACATTATGACGAAAGGAGTCGCTATGTCGTACGCACCCTACTCGACCTCGTCTACTGAGGCGCTAAACCTGCAAGCGGTGATGACCCGCGTGTACGCCTGGATGACCGCCGGGCTACTCGTGACTGGAGCAATCGCCTTCTTTGTCGCCAACACTGGTCTGGCCGCGATTCTCACCGGCAGTCCGATTATCTACTTCGGCCTTTTTATTTTCGAGTTGATTATCGTATTCGTATTAATATCCCGTATCGAAAAAATGTCGGCAGGAACGGCGACGGGGATGTTCATGGGCTACTCGCTCCTGAACGGCCTGACCCTCTCGCTTATTTTTCTGGCTTACACAACAGAGTCAATTGCGTCAACCTTTATGATCACGGGTGTCACCTTTGGTGTGATGAGCCTGTATGGGTATACCACCAAACAGGATCTGTCAAAGATTGGCAATATCCTCTTTATGGCGTTGATCGGTTTTATTATCGCCTCGGTTGTGAATATTTTTCTCCGCAGTGAGGCGCTCTACTGGATCGTCACTTACGCCGGTATTCTGATCTTTGTTGGTCTGACGGCGTGGGATACGCAGAGGATCAAGCGCATGAGCATGAATATCGCCGCCAATGACGAGGTCAATATCCAGCGCCTGGCGATCCTCGGCGCGCTGATGCTCTACCTGGACTTTATCAACCTCTTCCTGCTCTTGCTGCGGGTTCTCGGCAACCGCGATTAAGCGCGAAGCGTGTCCCTGGCGAAAAAACGTTGGACGAGGGGGTGAAGGGGTGGCATACTCCTTCACTCTCTCTTTTTGTGCAGGCGACCGCTTGGGGCAGGCCCCGTAACCTGCCCTGAGATAACAGGAGTTACGCGGTGGTTCATCAAACCGGGCGTTTCACCCGGTGAACGGCAGAATCGCCTGCGGCAGCATGGTACGTTTTGATCTTTTTCACAAAAATTTTGCACGAAGTGCAAAATTTTTGTGAAAAAGA
>DAOTUI010000062.1:0-24223 GCA_034437035.1 Chloroflexaceae bacterium | reverse complement strand
GGGAAGGTGCCCCGTTCGTGGTTTTCCCGCCGTTCCACGCGTCTGGCCGGAGACGGCAACAGGCCTCCGTCAGTTCCGGCAGCCGGCCACGCCGTTCCATGAAGGCAACCAGTTCGCGCGCTTTGGCGGATTTGCCCGTGCCGGGCAGACTCTCGTAGTCTACTTTTAATTCAAAGCAGAGATCACGTAGTTCGTTTTCGTCAAAATGTGTGATAAGAATATCGCGTAGTTTGACGGTGTCGTACATAGCGCTGGTATGCCTTCAGGGTGGGGCGCGACATGCCGCGCCCCACCAACCAGGTTACGGATTATTCGCCAGCCACTCGATCCACTCGGCTTCCAGTTGTGCCAGCGTTTTACCATAGACGCTCTGGTAGTTGGCCGAGCCGGCCGGGCGACCGCGCGAGTCGCGGTAGACCTGATCAAACTGCTCGCGCCCGTAGGTCAGCAGTAGATACTCGACAAACGAGCCCCACTGATCATAAATATTGACCCGCGTTCCGGTACGGCAGTCGGCCGACAGATTAGTCGTCATCGCCAGTAGTGTGCCGTCGGCCAGTGCCTGCCGCGAGTTGACATGGTAGAGCGGTTGCCCATTGGCGGCCAGGAAGTAGGGACTGCTGCCCCAGACAGCCATGCCCTCCAGCAGAATTACATCTGACTCAAGATGATCCGGGACGCCGTAGTAGTCGTGCTGCAACTGGTGGACAAACTCGTGTGCCAGAATTGCCAGCACGCGGTTGGGGTCGGCATCCGGTTCGTAGTACATGTGAATGGTTCGCTGGTTAGACAGGGTCAGCCCACGAATGGCACACGGCCCGGTCTGAGGAGGCTCAAAGCTGATGGAGATTCGCCCCTCTAACCAGGAGCCGAGCATTTTGCTGCCGCTAAGAATGGCCTCTTCCACCGGGAGACTCAGTGCCCGAATAGTTTCCGGATTGAGCCCGCCGCGGGTGTAGTAGAAATCGACGCTGTAGGTGCGCATAACCATCTCGCCGCGCAAAACCGGCGCGGGTTCGCCCTCGAGCAGCGGGGGCTCGGCCGGGGGCTCCAGGGTAGGCGTTGCGGTTGGTTCGGGTACCGGCGTGGGTGGCAGGGCGCGGGCGGTAGCGGTTGCCGGGGCGACGGTGGGACCAATTTTCCAGGCTGATGGAATGGTCGGCGTTGGCGCGGCTTCCTGGGCAACTTGCATCGCCACCCCATCCTGATGGACAGGGACAACCGCCGGGTCACGATAGGCCTGTAGTTCGGGGGCCTCCTGCGTGGCGGCGGAGTTGGCGGTCACCTGGCCGCATCCACTCACCAGCGCCATAAGTAGGAGGATCATCAGAAAGCGCATGGACAATCCTTTCCTGAAAGACCGGGTGTTTTTGGTTCTGCGCTAAGTGTACCGCAAAGCGGCCAAAATGCAAAAGTGCGTGAGACGTGAGGCGTGGGATGTGAGGCGTGAGGCGTGACGGGTAAGCGCCTCACGCTGCCGCGTTTCATACCAGGTTGCCATCAAAACAGCAGTCAACCATAAAAGTGCGCAGTGAGCGCAAAGGCTGCACAATCCCGTTCATCATCTCTGCGTCCTCTGTGTTCTCTGTGGCGGTGAAAACAAATCGGTATCAGCGGGCGAAGCCAGGCGCATCCTGGATAACGCCGACGATGCTGGTTAGATCGAAGCGGTCATCCTCGCCGCTCAGACAGATACCCGCCGACACGACGCCAAGATCCGTCCCGACCAGCGTCACGCTGCGCCGGCCGTTGCGCTCCCAGGTCACGCGCAGTTCCTCGTCCGTCAGCTCGTACCCCAGCAACTGCGCGCCGCCAATTTCCAGGGCGTGGCGCAGGCGGCGTTCGGTGCGTGCCGCAACACTGTTGACGCGCTGCTCAATGGCCTGCTGGAGCAGCAGGGTGTAGGCGGCCTGTTCCCCTGCGCCCAGCCCCGCCACACTCGGTGCTTCCTGTTCGGCGGCAAGTGCGGCGCGCAACGCCTCGGCCGTGGACAGATCGGCCCGATGGTCAACATCATCGTACCAGATGGTGCTACCTTCCACCCGCCCGATGATCCGCTCAAACGGCTGACCGCCTTCGACCAGGTTGACCGGCAGCGGCCCGGCGAAGCCAAAGCGCTGATATGCGTCGGCCGGGTTGAAGGGTAGTGCCAGCCATGCCCCGGTGCGCAGCGGCTCAAGCAGCACCAGCCGTAGCGCCGGCCAGAGCGCCAGGTAGTCGCCCCGCTGCCAGGGCATAGCCTCCATGACAATCTCGGCGTGGCGCGCGTTGTGGATGCGGCAGCACCACCAGCCCGGCCGCGCAGCGGTTACGCGTAGTTCGTAGATCAGGCCGCGCAACCGCAACCGGGCGCGGCCATCCCGCAGTAGCGGAGCCATAAACTCCTGCCCGTGCAGAGCCGCCTCTGCTCCGCCCAGGCGGTTGATCAGGTCAAGCGCATTGGTCTTCTTTGGCATGGGTTTACCCTATTCTCCGTTCTTGTGGCTGGACAATCCAGAATGCGACTGCCCCCAGAATCGGTGCAAACACAATCGTCATGGCCCAGAGCGCGCGGGGTGTTTCTGCAAGGCTACGCTGACGTAGCCCGAACAGGGCGATGATGCTGAGAATCGGCCAGAGAATGATGATCAGGAACAGGAACAAATTTACCAGTTGGGCGATGAGTAGAAATGAGTTTACTTGCATAACCTAAACCGCCGTTTGCGCCAGACCCACGAAAAAGAAGATCAACCCCAGGATAAATGGCACCACAAAGAGTAGCACCAGCAATATCAGCGGCGTGTTTGAACGCTGCTCATTTTCGTCGGGAATGATGGCCCACGCAAGCACATAGCCCAGGCCACCCGTGCCACCCAGGAAAAAGAAGATGACCCAGGCCACCCGAATAATGGTCGGGTCCAGGTCGAAGTGGCGACCCAGGCCGGCACAAACACCCGCAATGACCCGGTTATCAAGTGAGCGGCGCAGCTTGCCGGTTGTGCGCGTTGTATCAGTCATAATTGAAATACCTCCTGCTCAACGTCTCCTCTGACCCGTCTTTGCATATGTCATGCCGGCGTCGTTTACAGGAGTTACGCGGTCCCTAACCCGGAAGTTGATATCGCCTCCGGCAGGGTGGAAGATTTCTTTCTTTTTCACAAAAAATTTGCACTTTGTGTAAATTTTTTGTGAAAAAGAAACAAAAGTACCATGCTGCCGCAGGCGAATCGGGCTTCCATCTGGTCAAACATCCGGTTTGAACGCCTATCGCATAAGTCCTGTTATTCATCAGAGACATTTTCTGTGGGTTTTAACTCCTGGCGCAACAACAGCGCATAGATCAGCGCCAGGATGCCCGCAAAGGTAAACCACTGCAGCGCGTATCCCAGATGTGGACCTTCATCCAGGGTGCCGGGTTCGACTGGCTGCGGCAGGGTGGTAGCGTCCGTTCCAGGGAGGGGTGTCTGCTGAATAAAGATCGGCAGGAGTTGGTAGGGTACCTGCGTCTGGATCTGCGCAGTATCGACCCGCAGCCAGGCATCGATGCGGGTTGCGCCGGGAAGCGGCAGGTCAGCCGGTGCCGGCGGACTGTCGGGGCGGGGTTGAGTGCGGCGGGCAATGCCCGCGACCGTCACTTCCTCGTCGGGAAGGGCATAGGCGTCCCAGGCAGCCGGTTGGGCCTGCGACTGCGGCAGCCAACCCCGGTCAATCAGGACAGCGGTATCACTCCCGGTGATGCGGAGTGGGGTCAGCAGGTGAACGCCGTTAATGCCGTTGAACTGCTGGTTCCGCCAGACGATACTCGCCGCATGATCATATGTTCCGGTAACGCGTACCCGCCGAAAATGCAGCGCATCGGGATCGACCGGATCGCCGGTCAGCGTAATGCCGGGTTGCTCCATTGCGGCAAGGGTGGCGGCGTTGTGGGCCCGTTTTTCCTCAAGGCGGTGCAACTGCCAGAAGCCCAGACGGATCAGCAGGAGTAACAGAGCCAGAGCCGGCAGATGTTTGAGCAGTTGGCATTTGCTGAGTAATTGCATAAGCAGTAGGTATTACCGTAATTTGACAGAAGTTACGCGGTCGGTTCCAAACCAGGCGTCTGCCTGGACAAACGGTCCGATTCGCCGTCGGCAGGGCGGAATGGGCGTGGCACGTTGTGCCACATTTCCCGGAAAAAGACAAAAACGTACCACGCTGCCGCAGGCGAAATACGCCGTTATCGTAAGCAAACAGCTCATTTGAACACACACCGCGTAACTCGTGTCATTTGACAGGAGTTACGCGGTCACTGACCCGAAAGGACATTTCGCCTCCGGCAGGATGGAATCTTCCATCCTTTTTCACGAACATTTTGCACTTTGTGCAAAATGTTCGTGAAAAAGAACAGCATGTACCACGCTGCCGCAGGCGAATCGGGCCGTTCATTCAGACAACGCCTGGTTTGAATGCCCACTGCGCAACTCGTGTCATTTGACATAAAATGAAAGATTTTCTCGCCCTACCGCTGTCGAATGGATACTACCCATGATACCCCTATTCGCAACTATGCGGAGCTACGACATTTGCCGGATTTTGTGGTATACTTGCAACGGTAGCCAACCCCTATAACACCGTGAGGCGTGCAGCAGTGGCCCTCGGTACTGACCTCTTTGTCTACTCACCGAACCTTCATGTGCAATGAAGACATGAAGAGCGTATGTTTCGTATGATCAAGTACGGTTTGCCGGTATCTGCACCGGTCGTTCCTATGAGTTCCGCCTGAGTTGCTTCATTCCGGCAAACGCCGGGGCAGGCCGCCGTGGAAAATCGCCTTGCATACCGACAGACCTGACGAGCGTCAGTTGGCTTTGACAGATGCTGTAATGATTGCGGCAACTGTCGCTGTTACACCTGTCTTTACGCTGTTCGCACGAAAGGATTAGCCCGGATGGGCCGCCTTTCTTCTGATATAAGGATACATCTTTGAGTTTTGATTCATTTGGACTTCACACATCATTGCTGGCGCAGGTAGCGCGTCAGGGTTACACCGCGCCGACACCGATCCAGTCGGCAGCAATCCCAACTATTCTCGAAGGACGCGATGTCATTGGTCTGGCGCAGACCGGGACCGGCAAGACGGCGGCGTTTGTGCTGCCGATCCTGCAGCAGTTGCTCCAGGCGCGCGCCACTGGCACACGCGCGCTGATCATCACGCCCACCCGCGAACTGGCGGCGCAGATCCATGCGGCCGTCGTTGCGCTGAGCAAGGGCACGAATGTGCGTAGCGCCACAGTCTACGGCGGCGTGAGTATGGGACCGCAAGAGCGGGCGCTGCGATCAGGTGTTGATATCATCGTTGCCTGCCCGGGCCGCTTGCTGGATCATATGGATCGTGGCTATGTTCGCCTGGATGGATTGCAGACGCTGGTCCTCGATGAGGCTGATCGTATGCTGGATATGGGCTTCCTGCCGGCGATCAAGCGCATCCTGGCGCGGCTACCGGCGCGCCGGCAGACGCTGCTGTTTTCGGCCACGATGGTGCCCGAGATTGAGAAGCTCGCCGCCGGCACGACGCGTAATGCTGCCCGCATCCAGATTGACCCGTCGCTGCCGGCAACGACGGTGACGCATGCCATCTTCCCCGTTGCGGCAACCCAGAAGATGGATCTGCTGCTGGAACTGCTTCAGCATACATCAACCGAATCGGTATTGGTGTTTACGCGGACAAAACATCGGGCCAATCAGGTGGCGGCTCGGCTGGAACGCGCGCGCTACAGTGTGGCCCGGCTCCATAGCAACCGCTCTCAGAATCAGCGGCAGATTGCCCTGGATGGGTTTCGCAAGGGCACGTTTCAGGTGCTGGTAGCGACCGATATTGCTGCGCGCGGTATTGATGTCACCAGTATATCGCATGTGATTAACTATGATATTCCCGATACACCGGATGCCTATATTCACCGCATTGGACGTACCGGTCGGGCCACCCGAACTGGTGATGCCTTCACTCTGGTGACGCCGGAGGATCAGGTGATGGTGCGGACGATTGAGCGGGCAATTCGCAAGCCGCTGGAGCGCCGCGTTGTCAGCGGGTTTACGCAGCAGAATGCTGCTTCCGCCGCGCCATCCCCGGCTGCCTCCTCTCCCAAAGGTGAGAGTGCGCCGGCAAAGCGGTCCACACAACGGAAATCCACATCGAGAAAGCCCACGCAGCAGCGTACTCCGGATGGTCGGGGGCAGTCCCAACCGCCGCGCAAGCAGTCCCGCAGCCGGCGTTTCGGGGAGAATGATCAACGCGATCAGCGCCGCTACAAAGATGCGCGCTAAGTCGCGGGCATTCAGAAAGGCGTGGGGAGGCGTCCAGGTCACCTGTGGCCTGGACGCGCTCCGGCTTTACCCCGCCGTCCGGCAGGGGAGCGCACATGCCATCACCTGCTCAACCAGTTCGGCGCGGCTGGGCATTGCCAGGAGTGGCAGCAAGTTCGGCAGCGCGAAGTAGTCCCCCCCAAACTCCCAGACCGTCAGCGGTATGCCCGCCCGCTGTAGACCGGTCAGGAAGCCCTGGCTGCTGCCACCAACCCCAACGATGATCACCTGTGGGCCGTAACCGACCTCGCGGGCATACTCCTCGTATGCGGCGACGAAGTAGGGGTGAGTGTTCTCGCCCATGTCGGTGATGATGACCACCTGCTCGACATAATGGCGCTCGCGGGTCAGCTTCGCCAGCGGTGCGCCGATGCTGGTCGAGCCGTTCGCGCGAACCAGCTTGAAGGCCTGCTCCCAGGCGCTGCGCGTCGCACTATGGGCCTGAATCTGGAAGACCTCGCTGTCAAAGGCCAGGACGCGGAAGTTGTCACAGACGGCGCTGATCAGGGCGGCGACCTCCTTGGACACTTCAATCGCCTGGGTCATACTGCTGCTCTTGTCCACGAACAGTGCGGTCGGGCGCGCGATGCGGGCGATCTGCGCCACCCGCCGGTCGGTGACATCTGTCAGCACCGCCTCGGTCTCCGCCTCAAGCTGCACATGCGCCATTGCACGCGTGGCCTTGAGCGTCGAAACGCGCCGGTCTTGCTCGGCCTCCTTCAGCCGGCCCTCGATCAACGCCTTGACCTCGGGGCTGTCGAAGGCACCGCGCTTCTTGAGCGCCGCCAGATGGTTGATCACCTCCTGCGGCGTCATCACCTCGATCAGCGCAACCAGCACGCTCGGCGTCACCGTCTTGAGCGCACCAACGGCGGTGGTGTAGGGAATGCGCTGCTCAACGATCAGCCGGGCCTGCTCGGCGGGTGTGCTGGTCTGGGCCAGCAGCTTGAGCTGGTAGAGCCGGCTGTCAACCGGCGGCTGCTCGTCGAACAGGATGGCCTGAGCGCGGGCGTCGGGCGCGATACGCAGGCCGGCGTAGAGATGCTTCAGGCTGTTGCGGCTGCGCATTGCGGCGCGGTCGAAGCGCTTTGGGTGGGCCTCCAGGTTGCGCAGGTAGCTAGCAACCGCGCTCTTGAAGCTGCGCGGCACCTTGCCAATCGCTACCTTGGCGTGATCCAGCGCGGCGGCAACCATGTGGGGCGGCAGGCGCTGGAGCAGCACCCAGCCCGCCTCACGATGCTCGAAAAAGTCGCTGGTCAGCAGGTGGGCCACAAAAAGCACCTTGTGGTCGCGGACCTCACCCCGCTCGCTGTACCAGACCGCCAGGTGCCCGTAGAAGAGCGGATCGCGCTCGATGCCGCTCTGATGCAGCGGAGCCAGGGCGTTTAGCTTGCCGTGGGGCGTGGTCAGGAACGAGTTCAGCATCTGGATGCGGACATCAAGCTCGGTCATGGTTGCACCTCTTGTCTGATAGGGTACAGGGTACAGGGTACAGGTTGCAGATTGCAACGGGAAATGACAACAGGGCGCTGCCATGGCTCGCTCCCTGATGCGTGAGCCATGGTGCGCCCCGTCGTTAGTAGTTGGAAATGGAAAGAGACGTACCAGTTGACACAGCGGCCTTGCGGCAAACGGTGGAGCCATCCAGCCCCTGGGGAGGATTTGAACCTCGTCCTCTTTTAGGAGGATACCAGTGTGTACGCTATGCCGGTCGGAGTACGTCCCTGTTTCCACATACACAACATGAACAGGGCGCATACAAGTTGGGCGATTGTCAAAATCTCGTTAGTTGTTGCGGCGGATTTGTAATTCATTTGTTACTCGCGGTTGTATGATATGTACAAACAACTTGACCTGGACTTAGCCAAAACGAACAAGGATGTTTGGGAGACCAGGCCGTTGCTCTGATGTGAGAACGCGCGAGTGATGATGCTCGCATAGCAAGGAGAGTTGTATGTTTACCCGCACGATCACCTCATCCAACCGCCCGACCGACGTTTCGTTTGATGACATTGCTGCTGATCTGCGTGCGCTGTATGGCGGCATGGACGCCCCTGTACACGCTAACGAAATCATCATGGATATTCAAGCACTCTACGCCGGAGACGATCTCCCCCTCAGCCTGAGCGATCTTGCTGCGGATGTTCGGGGATTGTATGGCGACCTTCCGATTGAGGAAGCGGAGCTTATGACTGATTTCCAGGCGCTCTACGCGGCCTGATCTGATACACTGTTCACTGTTTGTGCGATACGCCGGGAGCCGGCATAATTGCCGGCTCCCGGCGTCGTTTGTCTGCCGCCGGCTTCCCCGCTTACCCGTAGAAGGCGACCGGACGTACGATGATCGCCTGCGGCTCGCGTACAATCAGATAGTCCTCCAGATCGGCGACGGTGCAGTCGTAGCGGCGTGCCAGCGCGGTGCGCAACTCGACATCGCTCACACCCGGCTGGAGTGCCAGAGTTGCCAGATCCAACTCCTCGCTACGACCGTTGAAGCGAACGTGCAGTCGAGTCTGTGTGTCTATCAGCATAGGTACCTCCATGTGTAAGGGTTAGGGGTTAACGGTTAGGGGTTAACGGCTAGGGGTTATGAACTCGATCCTTAAATTAACCTGTAAATACAAACCCCTAACCCCTAACCCCTAACCTCCGCTCAATTTGGTACGGGGAGCGGGTCTCGAACCCACAACCTCGCGCTCCCGATGCGCGTGCGCTACCACTTGCGCCACCCCCGTATGTAAGGGTTAACGGTTAGGGGTTAACGGTTAGGAATGGAAGTCCTGAAGTAACCCGTAACCCGTAACCCGTAAATCCTAACCCCAATACCTTTCAAATAACCGGGCTTACGAGTTCCTTATCTGGAAGAGGATACCACCTCCGGCAGGGCGGAAGACACCATCATTTTTTGTGAAAAAAGATAAAAAAGTACCACGCTGCCGCAGGCGAATCGGCTTCCATCGGGTGAAGCGTCCGGTTTGCATGGCAACCGCGTAACCGCGTAACCCCTAACCGTTAACCGTTAACCCCTAACCGTTAACCCCTAACCGTTACATTGGAGCCGCCGCCCGGATTTGCACCGGGGCCTCCGCCGTACCAGGGCGGTGCTCTGCCTGCCTGAGCTACAGCGACAATGGTATGGTTGGTCCGGTCGGATTTGAACCGACAACCTTCTGTGTATCAGACAGATGCGCTGACCAGTTGCGCTACGGACCAGAAAGATGCTGGTTGGTCCGACAGGACTTGAACCTGTAACCCCGTGTATGTCGTACACGCGCTCTGCCGTTGAGCTACGGACCATGAACTGGCTGGCCTGGCAGGACTCGAACCCGCAACCCTGTGCTTCGAAGGCACCTGCTCTCTCCAGTTGAGCTACAGGCCAGTGACAACTGCTTTGCCGGTTTGAGTTTTGAATGTCGCGTTGATGCACAACACAGCACTCAAAACTTAAAACTCAATATGGTGCTCCCGGCAGGATTCGAACCTGCACTCTACAGCTTCTCGTACTGCTGCCTCTGCCGTTGGGCTACAGGAGCAAACTGGTGCGTCAGGAGGGATTTGCACCCCCTCAGCCGAATGGCGGCGGTTTTACAGACCACTGAGGCTCTCTCACGCCCAGGCTGACGCATAATCTGGTGTAGCGTACAAGTTACGCCGGCGGTTCGGTCACAATCCAGGATTCGAACCTGGGATAACTGATCCTTAGTCAGTCGTGTTACCACTACACGAATTGTGTACGCCTGCGCGATGGGAGTACGCTACACTTTGGTTGGTGCCCTCAGCAGGACTCGAACCTGCACTGGACCGCTTCTGAGACGGCTACCTCTGCCGGATTGGGTTATGAGGGCTGGTGACCCTGGCCGGTGATGATCCGGCTCCTTGTGTTTGAAAGACACATGTCCTGACCAGCGTAGACGACAGGGCCATTGGCTGCAGCGGATGGAGTCGAACCATCGCATTCCTGTTTCAGAGACAGGCGTTTGTACCGGCACAAACTACGCTGCATTACTGGTCCGCCCGGCAGGTTTCGAGCCTGCGACGCCCTGCTTTTCAGACAGGTGCTCTGCCTCTGAGCTACGGGCGGATAGCGGCAGATGGTGTACAAGTTGTGCGGGCGGGTTTCGCGCTCTGCCATTTGAGCTACCCCTCGGTAATGGTCGAGGGGACCGGACTCGAACCGATAGCCACGCAGTTATGAACTGTGTACGCCCATTCGATTGGGGTACACCATCTGCCGAATGGTGGACCTGGTGGGTCTCGAACCCACGACCTCCGCGCTGCCGGCGCGGCGCGCTCCCGACTGCGCCACAAGCCCATTGGCTCCTCGACCAGGATTCGAACCTGGAACCTACTGATTAACAGTCAGCCGCTCCACCAGTTGAGCTATCGAGGATTAAGAAAGAACTGAGAACCGAGAACTCAAGAACCGAGAACTCAAGAACTGAGAACTGAGAAACGATATTTAGTTGTTAAAGGACATGTGATAACCGAAAAGTGTTGGCACGAGCGGAAGGATTCGAACCCTCACTACGCGGTTTTGGAGACCGCTGCTCTTCCGTTGAGCTACGCTCGCCCTCTTTCAATTTTGAATGTTGAGTTTTGAGTTTTAAGTTGGTAATAGCAGTCAGTGTTCAGTAATCAGCGTTCAGCATTCAAAACTCAAAACTTAGCACTCAACATTCAAAACTCCGATGGTGCCCCCGGCTGGACTCGAACCGGCACTCGTCAGCTTTTAAGGCTGCCGCCTCTGCCGTTGGGCTACGAGGGCAACGGCTTCGTAGTTTTGAGTTTTAAGTTGAGTGATCCTCAAGCGTTCGATACTCAGCACTCAAAACTCACCACTCAGAACTCAAAACTCCCATGGTACCCCTGGCAGGATTCGAACCTGCACCGGACAGTGTTTGAGACTGCTGCCTCTGCCGTTGGGCTACAGGGGCACTGCTGGAACGGGAGCCTGGATTCGAACCAGGACAGCAACATTCAAAGTGTTACGGCCTACCGTTAGCCGACTCCCGTGCTGGTCCCGTTGGGAGGATTTGAACCTCCAACCGTGCGTTGATGAGACGCCTGCGCTGCCGGTTGCGCCACAACGGGTCTGGTCCTGTCGGAGGGATTCGAACCCCCAACCCTGCGATTAAGAGTCGCCTGCGCTGCCGGTTGCGCCACGACAGGAAGATTGGTACGGGAAGCGAGATTTGAACTCGCACCTCACTGCTTGGAAGGCAGGTACTCTGGCCGATTGAGCTATTCCCGCACTGGTGCCGCCGGAGGGATTTGAACCCCCATCTCCTCGCTTAAAAGGCGTGTGCGTTGCCGTTACGCCACAGCGGCGTTTAGTCCGTATCCCGAAGTCCGTATCCCGAAGTCTGTAGTCCGAAGTCCGAAGTCCGAAGTCTGTATCCCGAAATCCATAACCCGTAACTTTTAACCCGTAACCCGTAACCCCAATACCTTTCAAATAACAGGACTTACGCAGTGCGCGTTCAAACGGGTCATTTGTCCCCGATAACAGCGGATTTCGCCTGCGGCAGCGTGGTACTTTTTTATCTTTTTCAGGAAATGTGGCACATTGTGCCACATTTCCTGAAGAAGACTGTCCCATTCCACGCTGCCGCAGGCGAATCGGGCCATGTGTCCAGGCAGACGCCTGGTTTGGAACCGACCGCGTAACTCCTGTCAAATAAGACGACGTATACGGTCACTCCCCTGGAAGGGGCTATCGCCTCCGGCAGGGCGGAAGATACCATCCTTTGTTCACAAAACATTTTCACATTGTGAAAATGTTTTGTGAACAAAGATAAAAATGTACCATGCTGCCGCAGGCGAGTCTGACTCACATCTGGTCAAACGTCTGGTTTGATCGCCTACCGCGTCGTTCCGGTTATTTGAAAAGTATTGCCCCTAACCCATAGCTTACAAGTGGGAGCGGCGGCGGGAGTCGAACCCGCCTCCTTCTGGGTATGGGCCAGATGCGCTACCGCTGCGCTACGCCGCATCGCTACAGGATCGAGAACTGAGAACTAAGAATTGAGAACCCAGAACTCAACATTCAAAACTTAAAACTGAACATGGTAGCCCTGGCGGGAGTCGAACCCGCGTCGCCCGATTGAGAGCCGGACATCCTGACCGTTAGACGACAGGGCCACTGGTGGACCAGCCGGGGATCGAACCCGGATTACAGCATTGCGAACGCTGTGTCTTCCCGTTAGACCACAAGCCCACTGGTGGATCGGCAGGGAGTTAAACCCTGATCTCGGCGGTGCAAACGCCGCGTCATCTCGTTAGACCACCAACCCGTTGGAGCCTCCCGCCGGATTTGAACCGGCAACCTGCTGTGTACGAAACAGCCGCACTTGCCTGTTGTGCTAGAGAGGCTGGTGAGCGCCCCAGAGGGGTTTCGATCCCCCTACTGACGGTTGACAACCGACGATGATAGCCATTTCACCACTGGGGCATACAGAGAGCACTACCCGAACAGCGTGTTCATTGCAGGACATAGCGACCTGTCCAGATCCACTCGGCGCGAACACGAAACCGCTTCATGGCTGTGAACCTATGCTTTACCTGTGCATGTGCTCCGTGAGCTATGTACGCCGTGCGTACCGGCGGGAGAAGCAGGAGTCAAACCTGCAAGGCTTGCGCTCAACCGTTTTCAAAACGGGTGCCGTCGTCACATCGGCTAGTTCTCCCAATGATGGCGGAAGGAAGAGGAGTCGAACCTCTACAGCTTGCGCCGCCCGGTTTCCACGCGGGTGCCGTCGCCCATCGGCTGGTCCTTCCAGGTTGGTCGAGGCGGTAGGATTTGAACCTACGACTGCTCGCTCCCAAAGCGAGGGCTCTGCCTGGCTGAGCTACACCTCGACATCTAAACGTGAAACGTGAAACATATGGCGGAAGGAAGAGGAGTCGAACCTCTACGGCTTGCGCCCGACCGTTTTCGAGACGGCGACCGACACCAATCGGTTGGTCCTTCCAGAGTGGCGGAGGATGAGCGAATTGCACGCCCGCGTCGCTCCCGCGACGGCCTACCATTAGCAGTGGTGCCCATTCCTTCTCTGGCAATCCTCCATAGAGACCCCGGCAGGATTCGCACCTGCGTGCGGTGGGTTGCAGCCACCTGCCTTGCTCCTCGGCCACGGGATCATTGGTGTGGGTGGACGCATCGGACTTGAACCGATACCGCCTGCGTTCACAGCGCAGTGCTCTGCCGATTGAGCTAGCGCCCACACAGTGAGTGGAGTCGGAGGGACTTGAACCCCCGTCGGTGGTCTGTCGCACCACGGCTCGGCCGTTGAGCGACAACCTCACACCATTCCACTTCGTCTTGCACATCGTTTTGTGTTTCGTCTGGATTATTGCTATTCAGTTGTTCGTGTGCCGTCGTGTGTGTCGTGTGTTTCTTCGTTGTCAGGAGTATAGCATGGTCCAGAAAGGTTGTCAAGGGGTCAATTTGTGAATTTATCGTTTAAATTTGGGTCAGTGGGGTTTCTTGTGGTTTGGGAAGGATGACAGGTAAAGGACGGTGGACGAAGGACGAGGGACGGAGGACGAAGGACGGTGGACGAAGGACGAGGGATGCGGGGTGGCGGACAAATGACGAAGGACGAGGGTCAGGTGATGCTGGGAGCAACGACTGGTTTCAGTGGGGACAGGTGATGCGGTCTTTCGCCGTACAGCGTGGCGCAAGCGAAAGACCGAACAGGTGAAATGCTGATCCTTAGCCCGGATAGGGCAGAACAAAGAATAACATCACCAGGAAGAAGGTCGTATTGCCCAGGAACACTGCCAGGTGCCAGATCTCATGGTTGCCAAAATAAGGTGGAAAGGGATTGGGTTTTCCCCGCGCAAAGATCACGGCTCCCAGCGTGTAGAAGAGCCCGCCCAGGCCCATCAGGGCAATTGCGCCGACGCCGAGGCGGCTGTAGATCGGGTAGATAAAGGGCAGTACCAGCCACCCCATCAGGATATAGCTCGCATTTGAGAAGAGCACCGGTAGTTGCGTAAAGAAGATCGATTTGATGGTGATGAAGAAGAGCGCCAGGCTCCAGACAATGCCAAGTAAGACCCATCCGGTTGCACCGGAAAATATCGTCAGGCAGAACGGTGTGTATGTCCCGGCGATTAACAGATAGATGGCACAGTGGTCAAGGATGCCAAAAACACGCTTATATTTTCCAAAAAGGAGAAAGAAATGTAAGAGACAACTGGCAATAAACGAGAGTAACAGACTGATACCATAAATGGAAAAGCCAACAATATGTAACCACTTCTGGTCAACTGCTGCCAGGGACACTAAGACGGTGAGAACGGAGATAGAGAGAATAGCACCAATAAGATGGCTGACAGCATTAAAGTATTCATTGCTGTCCAGCGAGGATATCATCGGGTCCATATGATGTTTGGACAATTGCATCGAAACCTCCTGCATGCGCTGCCGCACAGGATGCGTTACCGCTCACCGGCAGCCCGTGCAGATTATACCATGCGCAAAAAACGTAACAATACATCTTGTGATGTAGGGAAAATGACACGGCTCGTGCTATTATTGAACAGCATCATCGTTCACATTTATGCAATAATGTTTTGATACAACCGGGTAAATATCACAAATGTTATGCAGGGGCCGGCAGTATAAACGCTGCCCGCTGCTCGCTGCTGTGATTGATCCAGAGGAGCTATAGCCGTGCAGTCAACAACGCTATTTTCAGCCCAATCGCCGGCAATGATGGCGTTTCTACGGGATGTGTCCGTTTTCAATACTCTGCCGGACAGTGCGTTGGCAGAGATTATGCCCCTACTACGTCCAGTTACCGTCCCGGCGGGTACAACGATCGTTACCAAGGGTGAGCCGGGGGATTGTATGTATATCATTGTCGAGGGCAAGGTCCGGGTTCACGATGGTGATCTGATTTTTAACTACCTGTGTAAGCATGAGGTATTTGGGGAAATCTCGCTGCTCGATCAGGAGGAACGTAGCGCCGGCGTGACGGCCGAGGTTGAGACCCGGCTGTACCGGCTGGATCAACCGGCGCTCTATGATCTGATGCGTCATCAGCCGGCCGTCGCGCGCGGGATTATCCAGGTGCTTTCAGGGTACCTGCGTGAACTGGCCCGGGATATGGCCGATGATTTTGCCTATATGCAGCAGTTTGCGCAGGTGATCCAGGCAGCGCAGGCGGTTGAGGCGGGTACCTACCAGGAGGATATGCTCGACGCCGTGGCTCACCGGCCCGATGCGCTCGGCCAACTGGCGCGGGTATTCCAACAGATGGCCCGTCAGGTGCAGGCGCGTGAGTCGCAGTTGCGGCAGCAGGTTGAAGCCCTGCAGATCCAGATTGATAAAGGGCAGTATACGCACCAGGCCGAGTTGATCACGGAGACGGACTATTTCCGGGACTTGCAGCGGCTTGCGCGCAACCTCCGTCAGGAGCGCCGCCTGCATGCCGGTCTAACCAGGTAGGGACATGCCGGTATGCAGCAGCTATTCGATTGGAATGTACGCCAGACCGCTGATATGAGTCGCATTACACCTGGCACATTGGCGAAACTTCTCCGCTCGGTGCCAGGTGTGGCGGCGCATGTAAGGCCTGCTGCTCAGCACACAACTGGCTCCCGCGATTATGCCGCGATTGCCTCCGGTTCCCACTGTACGGTCGTAACCGGTTCCTGCCGGATCAGCACATCGGCGGTTGTGTAGGGGAATGGCGGCTGCCAGTCTGGAGCCGGTACCGCAAACTGCGCCGGATCGAAGTCGCCATACTCCGCGACAGTCTGGACATCACTGTTGAGGAAGACCCCGCCGGTTGTGACATCCTCCACCGCCCGAATTGGTAGAAGCATATGTCGCTCCCGATTGGACAACCGGGCAGCGACGACAAGCTCACGCACTCCCCGATCCGCCGGATCGATGATCAGACGTTCAACCTGACCCAGCGGTATGCCATTGGCATAGACGGACTGGCCGATACGCGGTTGGAGCACGCGCTGGGCCCATGGGTCAAACATGACACCCGGAGCGCGCACCTCGTTGATGATTCCGCGCACGCCGGGTACGCCGGCAGTAGCTTCTCCCGCCGCGTTGCGTGCCGTGGCAGTGGGCACTTCCCCCCCCAGCGTAACAATACCATGCGCAACCCGGACAAATACCCGCAGGCCATGGAGACGTGGATCGTTTGCCAACGCCTGCGCCACCGCGTTGACCAGTTCTCCATCGGCGATAATCGTGTTCGTCACACTGCGTACGCCCGGTACCGCGCGAGCAACCTGCTCGGCCTGCATCTGGTCGGCGGTGGTGCGGGTATGCCCCCGCAGGACGACATGACCCCCGCTGACGGTGACACCGATCGTGTAACTATCGTGAGTGCGCACTGGTGCATGCTCCCAGAGCGCCCGCTCAACATCGTCGCGGATCGCCTGGTCCAGCCGGTAGATCCCCAGTTGGTCAACTTCTGTCTGTGTCGCCGTCAGCCGGATGCCACGTTCATCAATCTGCTGCACCAGATTGGCGGGGACCAGCAGATCCGGCCGTAGCGGGTTATTCCGGCGGATAACGAGGTGTTGCAGGTCTCCGTCCGGGCTGACCAGCAGCCGCTCAAGCCGGCCGGCGCGGCCCGCAGTGCTGTGAACCGGCAGTCCGTGGCGCAGCACCGGCAGCTCCGTTGCCGGGACCGCGAATGGCTGCTCCAGTTCGGTGCGGGTGCAGTTCAGGCGTACCGCCTGATCGGCGGCGGCGGCGACATGTGCCAGTGGGATAATGCTATCGTGGGGGGGTAACATCCGGCGGCGGATACCCAGGGCGGCCACGCGCTGCTGCTGTGGATCGAACATAATCTGGCGCAGATGACCGACGGTTCCATCGGTGGCAGCAACCGGGGCACCGAGGCGTAGTTCCAATCGTGGTTCGCTCATCATACTTCTCCTTTGATTGATCAAATGGCACACGGGTGGAGCCACTCTGCTTCCACCCGGCCCGGACCAGAAGAGGATGAATGATACTCTCTGGATCGCAATATTTATTGTTCTATGTATTATAGGAATAGGAATGCGGATTTTTGTTAGAGCTATGTTAGCGTAGCGTTAGCGTTCTGTTTGTCTCACGACTTACGCGGTTGCTCACCCGAAAGGAAATTTCGCCTCCGGCAGGGCGGAAGATTCCATTCTTTTTCACAAAAATTTTGCACTTCGTGCAAAATTTTTGTGAAAAAGATCAAAACGTACCATGCTGCCGCAGGCGATTCTGCCGTTCACCGGGTGAAACGCCCGGTTTGATGAACCACCGCGTAAGTCCTGTAAATAACGATGCCCGGAAACAAGCCCGACGAGACAGTTAGCAAGCGGAGCTTTCTATGCCAACAATTATAATCAATGATGAGACGATTGAGGCCGCAACCGGCGAAACGATCCTTGCCATTGCGCGCCGCCATGCCCTGCTGATCGGCTTTCTCTGCGATGGACGGGGGATGTGCCAGACTTGCGAGTGTTATGTGCATGCAGGCACCGAACATCTCAGCCCACCCAACAACATTGAGCAGAACTGGCAGACCACGGAGCAACTGGCGCGGGGCTATCGCCTGGGCTGCCAGGCCACGCTCCTCGGTCCCGGCCCGGTCCGGCTGATCACCCGCGCCGAGGATATCTGGCGCAAGACCGGAGCTATCATCGCACCACCGCTGGACACGCGGTCGGGAGCCAATCTAGGCGAGTTAGTGCAGACGCTGGGCGGGATCAACCAGCGCTTCTTCCAGCGCTTTCCCCTCAATATTGTGAATACCCTGCCGCAGTTTGCCAAAATGCCGCCGAACCTGCCGGGAGTGCAGCAGTATATCAACGACCGCCGCCGCATCACCGCTCGCCGGCTCGGCCGGAAGTGGCCGGCTAACGCGGCAACCCGGCCCACCGAGGAAGATTCCGGTGAGCGGGGTGGGTGATTGGTGCAGATGCACCCTGTTGAAAACCGCCCTGAGTTGCGATATAGCGTGCCGTACAGATGGGCTGTTATCACAAGGGGTCAGCAATGACTGTCGCCTCAACTGATCTGCGCGTCGTTGCTACTCAGATTGTCGGCCTATTGAGCAATGAAGGCACCTCCCTGGAGCAGTAAGTAGAACTGGCCCACGCGCTACTGGCGAACGCTCTCACCGCAACGGCACCGCTCACCCCGGCGCAACGCGTCACCCGCGACGCCGATCCCGGCGTACAGGCGGCGCTTGCCCGCCTCAACACCGGCGACGTCATGCCGGCACCGGAGCCGGGCACCACTGGGGATTGACTGCGTGGCATCGAGACCCGGGCCACGTTGCAGGCGGGCATTGCGGCGGTGCTGGAGCGGCGCGCGGGTGGGCAGGGCTAATCCCTCTCAGATATAGGCTTTTTGTGGTAGGGACGCGCTTCTGCGCGTCCGCAGCCCGTCCTGGTGCAGGAAATGTTTTCGGGAGTGGCGGTCTCTGCCGGTCTCGCCAACCGCATTCCACTGCGCTCTGGCGAAAAATTCGACACTTGAGAGGGGCTAATCTCCATTTTCGAACTGGTTTTAAGGATAGAAAATACAAACGAATAAAAAGAAACCTGATAGGCCTTCGGAGACCCATCAGGTTTCTTTTTATTGTACACCTTACACACACTTGAGCGCGGTCATGGCCTCGTGGGTACTCAGGAAGATATGGTCAGCGCCGATCGTCTCGACAAAGCCAATGGATTTGAGCCGGTCCATCACCGGGCCTTTGATGTCGCTCAGGTATAACTCCACTCCGGCGGCGCGCAGTTCGCCCACCAGCGATTCGAGCGTGCCCAGGGCACTGGCATCAATAAAGTTCACCGCCGAGCCGATCAGCAGCAGATGTTTGACCTCCGGCTGCTCTGCGACAATCCCCAGTAGCGTATCCTCCAGGTATTTCGTGTTGGCGAAGTAGAGGCTCTCATCCACGCGCACCGCCACTACATGCGGGCAGGTCTTGACCGGGTGGCGCTTGATGTTCCGGTAGGTCTCGGTTTCGCCGAGGCGACCTACAATTGCCACATGCGGGCGGCTGGTTCGCCAGAGGTAGAGCACCACCGCCAGCACCACACCCACCAGGATACCGGTCTCAACCCCGGTCACCAGTACGGTCAGGAAGGTCAGGATGAGCGAGGCAGCATCGGCCTTGTTGTAGTGCCAGACATGCCGCAGCGTTGCTACATCAATCAGGCCAAAGACGGCCACCATGATGATCGCGGCCAGGGCTGCATGGGGCAAGAAGTAAAAGAAGGGTGTCAGGAAGACCACGGTAATCGCCACCAGCACCGCCGTAATCAGCGAGGCCAGCCCGGTATTCGCCCCGGCGTTGAAGTTTACCACCGAGCGGCTAAAGCCACCGTTGACCGGATACCCCCCGGTGAAGGCCGCGCCGACGTTGGCTACACCCAGCGCCACCAACTCCTGGTTGGCATCAACCTTCTCGCGGCGGCGGCTCGCCAGCGCCTTGGCGACGGAGATGCTCTCCATGTAGCCGACAAAGCTGATAATCAGGGCAATCGGCAGGAGTGTCTGCCAGGTCGCCAGATCCATCGTCGGCATGGTCAGCGGGGGCAGGCCTGCCGGGACATCCTGCACAATCTGGACGCCGGCGCGGTTATGCAGGCCCAGTCCCCAGACCAGCAGCGTGGTGACGGCAACCACCACCAGCGGCGCGCTCTTGGTGATGGGCATAATCCAGGGTTCACGCACGTCCCAGCGCCGCAGTTGTCCCCCCAGCGCCTTCTGGAAGTAGAGCAGAAGAGCAATGCTGCCCATCCCAATAATCAGCGTCACCGGATTGCTCTGGGCGATATACCGCAGGGCGTAGAAGACCAGGGCGAAGAAGTTCTCGCTCCGCGGGATGGGAAAACCCAGCAGATGCTTCAACTGGCTAAAGCCGATGATCAGCGCCGCCGCGCTGGTGTAGCCGGAGAGCACCGGGTGGCTCAGGAAGTTGACCAGGAAGCCCAGCCGCACCAATCCCATCACCGCGCGGATGATGCCGACCAGCAGGGCCAGCGTAAACGCCAGTTGGACATATTCCGCCGTTCCCGGCTCGGCCAGCGGGCTAAGCCCGGCGATGACCAGCAGCGAGGCCATCGCCACCGGGCCGACGGCCAGCGTCCGACTGGTGCCCAGCAGCCCATAGATCAGCAGCGGGGCGATGCCGGCATACAGGCCGATCTCGGGCGGCAGTCCGGCCAGGAGCGCATAGGCCATACTCTGCGGCACCAGCATGATCGCCACAATGACGCCGGCCAGCAGATCACCGACCAGATACTCCCGCTGGTAGTGGAACAGCCAGTCGGTGATGGGGAAGAAGCGCCGCAGCAGCGTGCTGCTCCCCGTGGGCGTCGCTGCCGCACGCTTCGCTTCGGTTGCCATGCCATTCACCCCCGTGTCGGCTCTGCGGTTGCGTCGGGTTGGGGCAAGGCACCGGTGCGCTCGTAGAAGTCTTCGGCGCAGAAGGTAAAGGTGTCCATCGATTCATCGTCGTACCCGGCGGCGCGCAGTTCCGCCTCGGCCTGCGCCTGCGTCCAGCCTGCATGCATCACCCGGTGCAGCATCCAGAGCAGCGCCGTGCGGGAGGCGGTGCGGCAGTGGATGAGGGTTTTGTCGCCACTCGCGGCATCCAGGGTTGCCCGAAAGGTCTCCAGATGCGCCGCTTCCAGTTCGTAGGCGGGCAGCGGCAGATGATCGTAGTACAGACCAACCGCCGCCGCGTTGCGGCCTTCCACCGCCGCGCGCTCCGGGTCGCTGCGAATGTTGATGACCCGCCGGAAGCCGCGCGCAACGAGCGGAGCCCAGTCGGCCGGTTCGGGTTGCCCGGCTAATACAATATTCTCAGTAATGATATATTCAATCATCTGGTTCGGTTGCGACTCAGTAAAATCTCGGCAAGGATTGTTTGTCATAGTTGGGCCTCTCTTCTACTCTCAATTCAGGGGGAAACCGGCACTGCGCCAGCCAATAATTCCGCCGGTCAAGTTTATCACATTCGTAAAGCCTGCGCGGGCCAGATGTTCACAGGCAACCTGGCTGCGCCGCCCGGAGCGGCAGATGCAGACAATCGTGCTGTCCCGGGGCAGTTCGCTGCGGCGCTGCGGCAGCATGGCGAGGGGCAGCAGGCGCGACCCGCTGATGCGCCCGTCGTGGGCATACTCTTCCGCCGAGCGGACATCCAGCAGCACGAGCGGTTCCTGCCGACTCAGGCGTTGCTGCAGGTCGGTTGCATTGATCGTGCGGACGCCGGTCTGCTGGTGGGTGGGTTGTTGTCGTTGAAAAAGCTGCTGTAACATTGGAGTCGTCTCCTCTCCTCAAGCGGGGGGCGCAGTATGCTGCGCCCCTACCGGCCGGCGGTTGCGCGGTTTAGATGAACAGGGCGGCTTTGGAGCGGGCGGCATCCCCCAGGAAAGTTGCTACGCCGCCGAACTCCAGGCCATCCATCAACTCCTCGTCGCGGACGCCCAGCAACTCGCGGGACATATCGCAGACGGTCATGCGTACACCCAGTTCCTGGGTCATTTCGACCAGTTCTGCCAGCGAGGAGACCTGGTGATCCTGCATCAGCTTGCGCATGATGGCCGCGCCGGCCCCAAAGAAGTTCATCTGCGAGAGGCCCAGGTTCTGCGCCCCGGCGGGCAGCACGGCGGTGAAGCCCTTCTCGATCATGTTCTTGCCGGTGTAAACCTTCTGCTTCTTGACGACATTCAAACCCCAGAAGGTGAAGAACATTGAAACCTGCATCCCCATCGCGGCGGCACCCGTGGCGATAATGAAGGCGGCAATCGCCCGGTCCATATCGCCGGAGAAGACCACCAGCGACACCTGGTTCTCCAGATCCTGCGCGGGCGACTCCTCCAGTTCGGCGACGCGCTGCTCCAGGATACTTATCCGCTCCAGCAGTGTGTTGATATCAATATTCCCCGCCTCGGCAATCGTTGTCTTGGTAGCATCCGTAGTATCTATCGTTGCAGTTGTCATTCTGTTTCATCTCCTCGTTATAGGAATTAACGATTACGGATTAGATTTCCCATCCCAAATAACCATTAAAACCGAACCGTTAACCCCTAACTCGTGCGCTTCAGATAGTGGACGTAGAGATCGGTATCATCTTCCTTGACCGTCTCCTGGCCGACCAGTTCAACATTCTTGGCAGTCTTGACCCAGCCCTGGAAATCGGCGACGGAGCCCCGGTCGGTTGCCAGCACACGCAGGGTCTGGCCTACAGACAGGTCGTTGATGGCTTTGCGGCTCTTTACCAGCGGCATCGGGCACTTCGCGCCTTTTACATCCAGCGTCTGATCAAATTCGGTTGCCATGGGAATAGCTCCTTTATCTTTGCTTTGGTGGGGGCACAGCGCGCTGCACCCCTGCTTGCTAATCGTGTACGTTACCGTTCAAATAGGTACAGGTGATAACTACTGGCTCAGGGCGCAGATGTTGCGGCCCAGTTCCAGTTCGCCGGCCTGCTCCTCGGTCGGGTGAACCAGGCCGATGTTGACCCGCTTGATCTCGACATACTGCGGCGGGAAGACCGGCAGATTGCCCAGGACATAGGCGGTAAACTCTTCCTTCGAGCGCGGAACCAGCGCATCGTTCTGCCGGCGCACCTGACCGTAGGGTGCGGCAAAGCGTCCCTGGCCGTCGTCCTCGTCGAGCAGGCTAAAGTGCGAGGGCAGAATGACGGTGCTATCGTCGATATGCTGCGGCAGCCGCTCGTAGATGCTCTCGTACAGGATCGGCGTCCAGGTCTCGCCCTTCCCGCCCAGGTCGGGGCGGCCAAAGGATTTCAGGAAGATGCCGTCGCCCGTGAAGAGATAGGATTGCCCATCCGGCGCGGTTGCCAGGTAGTTGACCTGGCCCAGCGTGTGGCCGGGGAACCAGATAACCTTGACGGTGTACTGCCCGACGGTGAAAGTCTGGCCGTCCTGCAGATGCTCGTAGGGCATCTGCGCCGGGAGCATATCAATCGGGTGAATGGCGTCATAGGCGTGGACATAGTAGGGTGCGCCGGTTGCCTGCGCCAGGGCCGGGCCACCGCTGATATGGTCGGCATGGACGTGCGTGTCAAAGATGTGGGTGACGGATGCGCCGGCCTGCCGCGCCGTCTCCAGATAGTAGTTAGTATGGCGCAGTGGATCGATAATTGCGGCCTGCCCGTCACTGATGATCATAAAGCTCACGTCACCGCGGGCGGGGCGGGCAATCTGCACAATGCGCCCGGCGGCATTGTCGGCAATATCGCGCACATCGTAGAGGTCGCCCCAGGTTACAATGCCGCCCTCCAGGTGGGCCGCGTTCAGGCCATGGTTACGCAGGATATCGGCCACATACTCGGATGAGCCCTCCTTCGCGCAGACGACCAGAATATCCCGGTCACGGGGGACACGCACAACGGCGGCGTCTTCATCTTCGATAAATTCAAAATAGGGAATATTCAATGTTTCAAGCCCGGCGCGTCCCTCAACCCGCCAGCGGGCAAAATCTTCTTCATTGCGCACATCAAGAATAAACAGTGGTTGTGATTCGATCAGGGCTGCATAAAGTTCCGCCGCGGTGCGGGTGGTTGCGGTGGTTGGCACGTTTGTTGTCGTCATGGGAACCCTCCTTGTTCGTGGGTATCTATCGTGACTGGTCCGAATTCTTTGTGATGTCTTGCACGTTTTATTTATACCCCGGCTGTATAAGAGGCGTTTAAGTGGAGTGTAAGGGGCATGTAAGGAAACGGTACGCGCAGGAGGTGAAGTGGTGGGCATCTCTGTACCCCGTCACCCTACTCCCCTCTCAGGTGTAGGCTTTTTGTGGGAGGGGCGCGCTTCTGCGCGTCCGCCGCCCGTCCTGGTGCGGGAAATGGTTTCTGGAGCGGCGGTCGTTGTCGGTCGCACCAACCGCATTCCAATGCGCTCTGGC
>DAOTUI010000061.1:0-5608 GCA_034437035.1 Chloroflexaceae bacterium | reverse complement strand
GCCCCAGCCACCGGCCCGATCCATCACCAGGTCACGCGGCAGGGCGGCTCCGGCGGCGATCTGCTGCTGGAGCAGGAGCGCCGGGGTCTCGCTATCAGGCGTGGCTCCGGTGACGGCGGTGACGGCGCGGATGCGCGTGGTGATGGTGGCAATTGCCGCATTCCAGCCCAGGATCAGGTCATCATCGTGTTTCCGAAACGTCGCTTCCAGGTCGGTGGCGCTGATGATGCGATAGGTGCCCTTCGCCTTCGCCGTTCGCTCGCGGGGGATGCCGTCCGCATCCACGATGAATTCATCCGCAATAATCTTGGACAGGGCGGTCAGCATGGGCTGGAGCGTGGCCTGCAGGGCCGGGGCGAGCGCGGGCAGGTGCGGGGTGAGTGCGGCGACCAGGGTCTGGCTGACCTGCACGGCCTGGGTGCGCTGCGCCTGGCGGAGTTCCTCGGTGCGCGGGCGGGGCGGCTGCAGCACCGTGGGCCAGTCGTACGCCGGCAGGACCGCCTGCAGATGGCCGGGCGCATGCGTCTGCCAGGCCCGGACCAGATCGGCGCACACGTCACGCAGCAGGTGGGCGGCGGACGGGGCCCACGCCGCCGGGGTCTCCATACCAACGGTATCGACAATCTGGGTCGCGCGGGGGTCTTCCGGATCGACCTGATCGAGGAAGCGCAGCACATCGCGGAAGAGCGCGTCCGGTTGGTGCGTGGTGAGCCAGGCGTGGAAACGGTTCAGCGTGCTGTGGTCCGGCGTGGACGCAAACACCGGCAGGCCAACACACCAGCGCAGGAGCAGGTTGGTGCGCAGGTGCCATTCCAATTCCGGGTCGCCGCAGGAGCCCAACCAGGCGCGAACGATCTCCGCGCGCACCAGCAGCGCCACGGGATACGTGGGCGTCCGGCCTTTCCCGTCCGGACGGGGCTGATAGTAGCCGGCACAGGCGTCCACGACGGCGGACAGGTCGTAGACGGTGGCGATCTGCACCAGCGGATGCGCCCGCGAGACCGCCAGGATGCGGCGGAGCAGCAGCGTGTCCACCCAGGCCAGGATCGGGGTGAGAAACATCCCGATGAGATACTGCACATACGGCGGCACATCCGGCAGATCGCGTGTGCCGGCACGGACGGTTGGTGGTACAATAGGATGCATCCCGTGACTCCTTTTTGATAGTTGGTTTCAGCACCCAGAGTATCGCACAGGTGCCACGGGATGTCAGATCCCCCGATCATTTCTGCAAAGCTCTCGGAGGTAGGCAATGAAATTCTTGCGCCGTCTGTTTGGGTTTGAAGATGAACCGCAAAAGCCGCAATCAGCCCGGCAAAAAGCGAATTATGGGCATCAGGCTGCCGCCGAGGGATTTGAGTTTGGCGGTCAGTCCGCGTTAAAGTATGATGCCTTCACGGGTGACTCGCGGGAAATCAACACACCACCTGGTCCGCCCCCCGATATTCTCTCCGAAGAACAGGCCATTCAGCGTTATCGCTACCTGCTGCAAACGGCTCCGCCCGAAACACTGGAGCGCGGCCATGTGGAAGCGTTTACCCGGATGGCACAGTCGCAACGCGCCCGCATTTTGCAGGAACTTGCTGCGACCCTCCCGGAAGAGACCCGTGCAACGCTGAACCTGCAGACCGATGATCCCGCGCATCTGGCGCAGACCATCACCCGCGTTGAACGGAGTGCTCCCGGTCTGCTGGAACAGACGATGGGTGGGCCGGCCGCCGGGATGGGCGGCGGGATGCTGGCGGGTACGCTCTTTGCCGGCATTGCTGTCGGCTTTGTCGAGAGTGAGGCGGCGCGGCAGTTCTTTGCCAACCTCACCCGCGAAGCCGGCGTGGCCGCGGGTGAGTCGCGTGAAATGTGAGGCCGAAAGACGATAATTTACTCGTAGGGACGCACAGAAGCACGTCCCTACCCGTCCTGGTGCAAACCGGCCCGATCTTTCAGTCAGTTACTCGCCATAACGCCAGTCATAGTAGTGCTGCCCCACATTGCCCATCTCGACCTTCCACGGGTCGGGGTTGGCCGGATTGTAGGTCAACACCCGCCGCTCGTACACCTGAAACAGAACGTAACGCTCCACGCCGCCAACCCGCGTTTTTACCCAGAATGGCTGCGTAACCGGCAACCCAAAGACAAATAGTGGATCATAGACCTGCGCCTCATAGACCATACCACCATCCGTAACCGGACCCCGCTGGTTCATAAACTCCATAAATGCGCGTATAACTCCGTAGTTATTCTGCTCGGCAATGACATAGGTCGCCGGGTCGTTCACATACTCCTCAAAGGTAGCAGTGCCCCGATCCGGCGTTAGCAACATCGTTGCCGGGAAATTAAGGCGCTGAAAGTCGCCCGCCCCCGGGCTATGATGGAGCGGACCCAGGTCAGCGTAGGTTGGGAAACTACCCGGATCACCCACCGCAGCAATGCTAGCGGGACTGCGCTGCTCAAAGCGGTTATCTCCCGCCTGTACCCGTCCCGTCATCAACTCGATTGGCAGCAGGCCATTCGTAACATACCATGCCGAGATCGGCGCATCGGGAAATGTAATCTCCATGCGGCTCTTGGGAAAGTACTGCACCTCTCGCATGCCACCGGGACTCTCGGCGTAAGGTTCACGCACGACCGCACTGATGGGGGTTGGGCCCCAGGTCCACGAGCGGTTCGCTCCCTGATTGGCCACAACCCAATCCTGAAGCATCCAGACCCGCTGGAAGGGCAGATTGCCAATTTCGGGGGCCGCCAACACCGCCTGTACCGCCGGAAAAGCGATACTACTCAAAAGTACCATGAAAAGTAGTCGTTTCATCATGTTCTCCTTGGATTTTCCATAACTCTTCTACCAAGTCTGAACTTACAGGTCTTACGCAGTTACTGACCCGAAAGGGAGGTTTGCCTCCGGCAGGGTGGAACCGACCATCCTCTTTGGAAAAAAAGTGGCTCTCCAAGCGACTTTTTTTCCAAAAAGATCGAAAAAGTACCATACTGCCGCAGGCGAGACTGACTTCCATCTGGTCAAATGTCCGGTTTGAACGTCCACCGCGTAAGTCCTGTGAACTTGTTCGGATTTGATACTACCGGTTTATACCTGCCGGTACCTCCATATCAACATCAACGATTACGCCGCCTGTTTTATGATAAGCCACACATCACATACAGAGGAGCGACGGCAGGCGGAATCGGGCTAAGGGAACCCAATATCTCTTGACTAAGGGAAAGTTGTACAGCCTGGTGCATCGAGAGTTCGTAGGATGGTTGCCAAAATACCTGTCGTGTATTACTCTGAGATAGATACCAACGACGCACATACAAACTCCGAAAAAGACAATACCGGCGCTTTTCACATAGCCTGAGGGAATGCTATGAACATAGACTTACTGACATTTCCTTACGCCTCGCGGCGAATCCCCCTCCTGGCAGGAAATGGGGTTGTAGCAACCAGCCACCCACTCGCAGCGCAAGCCGGATTAACCATGCTCCAGGCGGGTGGTACGGCGGTTGATGCCGCGATTGCAACCGCAGCAGCGCTTACGGTACTTGAGCCAACATCAAACGGAATTGGGGGCGACGCCTTTGCACTGGTCTGGGATGGAACGCAATTACATGGACTGAACGGATCAGGGCGGGCTCCAGTCGGGATGACGGTTGAGGCCGTTCACCAGGCCGGTCATGCGCAAATGCCGCCTGCCGGCTGGTTTTCGGTGACAGTGCCGGGAGCACCCGCCGCCTGGCATGATCTCCATGCCCGCTTTGGTGCGCTGCCATTTGCACACCTCTTTGAACCAGCCATCGCCTATGCGGAGAAAGGCCATCCGGTAGCGCCGGTCGTGGCACGTAACTGGGCGCTCGGTGTTGCCTACGCCCACCAGCTTGATGGACCAATGTATGCCGGTTTCCTGCCCACCTTTGCCCCCGACGGCACCTCACCCGCAGCCGGGAGTCGGTTTGTCAGCCCCGGTCATGCGCGCACCCTGCGGCGCATCGCCACCAGCGGCGCACGCGATTTCTACGAGGGAGAGATTGCCCAGGCGCTGGTTGACTTCGCCCAACGCACAGCAGGTCTGCTGACCCTGGACGATCTTGCCGCCCATACCAGTACATGGGTCAACCCCATCTCCATGCGCTACCACGACCATGAAATCTGGGAGATTCCGCCCAATGGTCAGGGCCTGGCCGCCCTGATGGCGCTGGGTATGCTTGAGGGACTGGACGTGGCGCGCTATCCGCGCGACTCTGCCGGCAGTTACCATCTCCAGATTGAAGCAATGAAATTGGCATTTGCCGATGCCTACCGCTATATTGCCGACCCGGAGCATGCCGATGTGCCGATGTCGGGGTTGCTTGACCCCGACTATCTTGCCCGGCGCGGCGCACAGATTGGCTCCACCGCGCGTCCGGCAGAGCCGGGCCAACCACCGCGCGGCGGCACGGTCTACCTCTGTGCTGCCGACAGCAATGGGCAAATGGTCAGTATGATCCAGTCCAACTTCTGGGGCTTCGGCTCAGGCATTGTCGTCCCTGAATGGGGCATAGCGCTGCATAATCGGGGCTATGGCTTTACCCTGGACCCCAAGCACCCGAACCTGCTCAAGCCGGGCAAGCGTCCTTACCATACGATTATCCCGGCATTTCTGACCTGCCAGGGCCGGCCGGTAGGACCATTCGGTGTCATGGGCGGTGAGATGCAGCCGCAAGGACATACCCAGGTGGTAATCAACATGCTTGACTATGGCTTGAATCCCCAGGCCACGCTGGATGCCCCCCGCTGGCGCGTTGCTAATAACATCGTTTATGTCGAGTTGGAAACACTCCGGCATATCATTGAGGGATTGGAAGCCCGTGGACACACTGTCCGGGTGCTGGCCGAGCCAGGCAGTTTTGGACGGGGACAGATCATCCGGCAACTACCTTCAGGGGCGTATGCGGCAGGCAGCGAGCCGCGTTGCGACGGTTGTGCGGTAGGGTGGTAATACAGCCTGAGTAGAGAATGCCAAAAAGTGCAACGGCGGTGACTATTCCGCGCTTTTTCTGCGTGCGTACCCCCCCCTGTTCCCAGCCCCGGAGCCGACATCGGCGAATATTGCGAGTTTGCGTGCAGGTATTGACAGAACCCCCCCCCCATGCTATACTCCCTCGCGTTGCTGGATATAGAGATATAGCAACGTGCAAACCACAAAGCATTTGACACACTCACACGCATGTGCTATACTACTCTGCACGCAAATGACATCAAAATCTTCTCAGCAACGAGAAGTCAGTGATGTCAAACCAGCCAGGAATACTCTTGACACAAAAACTCATCAGTGCTATACTTCCTGGCGCGCGTGAGCGCAATTAAGACATTGCAGAGGGTATTGACACAATAATACGTTTGTGATATACTACTCTGCACAATAACAATCCTGTTATCTAGCTCTGAAAGGAGCAGATAGAGACAATTTTGGGTTAGTCACAATGCGAACCGCGCCAGAGGATCACTCTGGAGACGTCGCCAGGGGGTAAAAACCCTGGTTTTTTTGTTGCCTGAGACGATGACTGCACCTGAACAACTGATAGGTGACGATGATGTGGGTTCACCAGTGAAGATATTGGGTGGGGCCGCGTTCGC
>DAOTUI010000060.1:0-52267 GCA_034437035.1 Chloroflexaceae bacterium | reverse complement strand
ATCAGACCAACCACGAAGACCACGAAGGAACACGAACGGCGGCATATAGCGTGTGATCGCGTGGATACGTTCGGTTCACTGCGGCACACGCTTCGTCAAGTTCTTGCACGTTTGACGGCAAATTGGTATCAGGAGTCCCGGTTTCAGGCGGATCAAGCGTTCCCGGCAGTATGCGGCTGCCGAGGCAGGCATTCCACCGGCTAAAGTCGGGACTCCCGGTCATTTCATGTCCGGGCTATTTTCAAAATTCATGAGACAAATCCACGACGCCGGCATGCTGCTTCAAACCGGTTACCCCACCCACTCTTTCCCCAACCAGTCGCGGTAGACCTCGGCAAACCGTCCCGCGACAATGCCGGCGCGTACCTCAACCATCAGGTTAAGCAGGAAGGCGATGTTGTGCAGGCTGACCAGTCGGATGCCCAGCAACTCTTTGGCGCGGAAGAGGTAGTGAATGTAGGCGCGCGAGAAGGTACGGCAGGTTTCGCAGGGGCACCCTGCTTGCAGTGGGCCGTCATCCTCGCGTAGGGCGGCATTCGAGAGGTTGAGCTTCCAGTTGCGCTCCCGGTCGCGTACCAGCGCCGTGCCATGCCGCCCCAGTCGTGTGGGGCTGACACAGTCGAACATGTCGATCCCCCGGGCCACGCACTCCAGCAGGTCATCCACATCGCCGATGCCCAGCAGATGCCGCGCCATCCGGTCGGGTGTGTGTGGCACGCTCATATCCACGACGGCGTACATCTGCTCCTTGTGGTTGCCCAGAGATCCGCCGATGGAGAGCCCATCAAACGGCAGCGTGCCGATAAATTGGGCACTCTCACGGCGCAGATCGGGGAAGACGCCCCCGTGGACGATCCCGAACAGCGCCTGCCGCGGCGGATTTCCCGCCGCAGATGGAGGATAAACCTGCTGGTGATAGCTCAGGCAGCGCTGTTCCCAGCTATGGGTGCGGGTCATGCTCTGCGCGGTGTAGTCATACCCGGCGCGGAAGGGCGGCAGTTCGTCAAAGCAGAGAATAATATCCGCGCCGAGCGCATGCTGCACCTCAATACTGCGCTCCGGTGTGAAAACATGGCGCGAGCCGTCCAGGTAGGAGCGGAAGATGACCCCATCCTCGGTGACTTTAACCATGCCCGGCTGAGCATTGGGGTGCGCCGGACGGCGGCCCTTGATCTCGTCGGCGATGCCGCCGTAGACCAGGGAGAAGACCTGAAAGCCGCCGCTATCGGTGAGGATCGGTCCATCCCAGGCCATAAAGTGGTGCAACCCGCCATGCCGGGCAATCAGTTCGTGCCCCGGTTGCAGGTAGAGATGGTAGGTGTTGCCAAGTATAATCTGCGCGCCATGATCGCGCACCTCGGCGGGCGTGAGCGATTTAACGGTGCCGCGCGTGCCCACCGGCATAAATACGGGCGTCTCCACCGGGCCGTGGGCTGTCTGCAAAACCCCGGCGCGGGCGCGGCTGCCCGCATCGCGGGCGGTGATGGTAAACATATCCGGCATAATTGTTTGAGTGGTCATGCGGCGGGAAGTGCAGCGGCAATTTCTGCGCTATCGCAGTTCGTGTAGCGGTGCAGCTTCACATCGTCGCAGCTATGCATGCGTAAACCGAGAGTGTATGATACCACATCGTGGCTGCTCCGGTAGGAAGGTGGAAGGTTACTCAGCCGGCGGCTCCGTCCGGGCGTTCTGCCAGGTCTGGAGGCGAGTTGTTACCCAGGCGGCATCGGCCGGTGGCAGTGCCGGCGAGGGAACGCGGCTGGTATAATTAACCCTCATACCAATTTGCCGTCAAACGTGCAAAAAAACCACGAAGGCCACAAAGAGCGTAAACAGTACACCTGATGTATACCCCGATCGTACCCACTATGCAGCCGTTCGTGTTCCTTCGTGTGCTTTGTGGTTGGTCTGATTTTTGCCGTTTGCGAAGTCAAATTGGTATCAGACGTGCCATCCGGGAAGCCCCGTTGTGCGGAGAAAGTGTAACCAGCGTGCCGTAGGAACCGACCAGCGATACTACGCTTTACCTGCTGCCGCCGGTACGCCAGTCTTGAACTACCAATGTAAAGATCGCTACGACGCGTTTGTAACGGCGCTGCTATAACGTTTCTCCTGGATCACTTCTTGCGATGCCTGCTATGGGGTTTAAGGAAGAAGTGTTTGAGAGGAGACGGAACTGTGCAACTCTACCGTCAGATGTTAGTGATTGCCGGCCTGCTATTGCTGCTTGTGCCGGCCGGTATTGGCCAGGCGCAGCAAGCTGATCTGGCGATTGCAATCCAGCCGGAGAGCGGTTCACCGGGCACGGAGGTTACGATTACCGGTCAGGGCGCGCCGCCCAACACCGCGGTTCAGGTGCTCTTTGCGCCATTTAATGATCCGGCGGCCTGCCGCACCGGGCGCGGTGCAGCGAGTGTCGCCGTTGTCACCACAGACGCCAACGGCAGCTTTAGCGCCACCCATACGGCGCAGCGGTTGAGTCCGGAACAGGCCGGGAATACCTATCTGGCACAACTCAACGAGGGTCCGGTTCCCCGCCCCAACTCCAACCTGGAGTGCTTTACCTTCGGGCAGCAGCAGGACGCGCGCTACTTTCCGGAGACGGATCACACCGTGAGCGGTGAGTTTCTGAACTACTGGCAGGAGCAGGGTGGTCTGGCCGTCTTTGGCTACCCGTTGACGGATCGCCTCCAGGAGGAGGGCCGCGATGTGCAATATTTTGAGCGGCAACGCTTTGAGTTTCACCCTGAGAACCAGCCGCCCTACAACATCCTGCTTGGTCGGCTCGGCGCGCACCTGCTGGAGCGCCAGGGCGTTGATTGGCAGGCCGATCGGGAACCTACCCGCGAACCGCAGTGTATCTGGTTTGATCAGACCATGCAAAATGTCTGCAATCAGGGCGACGACGTCGGCTTCCGCTCCTACTGGAGTAACAACGGCCTTGAGTTCGATGGACAGCCGGGCACCAGTTTTGCCGAGAGCCTGGCGCTCTTTGGCTATCCGCTGACCACGGCGCAGGTTGAGACCAACAGCAGTGGCGATCAGGTGCTGACGCAGTGGTTCGAGCGGGCGCGCTTCGAGTGGCACCCGGATAACCCGGCGGGATCGCAGGTGCTGCTGGGGCGGTTGGGGGCCGAACTGCTGCAGGGCGGCGGCGAGCCGGAGCCACAACCGGAGCCGCCAGTCTTTAACCAGGTGCAGATCTACTTTATCGCGCTGGGCGATGCGGGGCAGTCCGGTGTCGCGATTGGCTGTGACGACAGCGCCGTGCCGGTGGAAGTCGCCATCGAGCCGACCACGGCTCCGCTCACGGCGGCCCTGGAGACCCTCTTCTCCATTGATAGCCGGTATTATGGGCAGTCGGGGCTCTACAATGTGTTCTATCAATCCGATATACAACTGGAAAGCGCCACAGTTGAGAATGGCCTGGCAACCATCAATCTGTCGGGCGAACTTCAGCTTGGTGGCGCATGCGATAATCCTCGCGTAGAGGCACAGATCGAGCAGACGGCCCTCCAGTTCCCCACGGTTGATGAGGTGGACATTTTCCTGAATGGTCAACTGTTGGAGGATGTGCCGGCAGGCAGTGCCTGAACACCTGTGATGAACATGCAACTACCGCCGGCGATCATCAATCGTCATAAGCTGCAAAAAATGCTTGAGGAAAGCTTCGACAACCTGCGGGTCAAAGTGGGTGCCGGATAACGAGCGAATATACTCAAGCACTTTATCTCGGGGCCAGGCGGCGTGGTAGGGTCGATCCGAACAGAGCGCATCCCAGACATCGATTACGGCGAAGATCCGCGCGGCGAAGGGAATCTGTTCGCCGCGCAGCCCCCGTGGGTAGCCGGTTCCATCCCACTTCTCGTGGTGACAGTAGGGAATATCGAGGGCGGGCCGCAAAAAGCTGATCGGCGCAAGCCACTGGTAAGCATACACCGGATGCATCCGCATAATGGCCCACTCCTCTTCGGTCAGCGGGCCGGGCTTGAGCAGTACCCCGTCGGGAATGCCCATCTTGCCGATGTCGTGGAGCAGTGCCCCTCGGCGGATATGCACCAGATCTGCGTCATTCACACCCATGAGTTGGGCCAGATATACGGTCATCTCAGTGACCCGCTGCGTGTGGCCCTCGGTTTCTTTGTCACGCAGATCGAGCGCATGGGACCAGCCTTCCAGGGTGGCATCATAGGCCAGGGTAAGTTCGTTCTTCGACTGCTGAAGGCTGTTAAAAAGCTCGGCGTTATCAATGGCGATCGCGGCCTGGCCTGCCAGCGCTTCCAGGAAATCGATCCACTCCTGGTCAGGATCGAGCGGCGCGCGGTGGAACAACTCCAGCACCCCCTTGACCGCGCCTTTGGCCGTCAGGGAGACGGCATAGTAGGCGACAAACTCCTCCTCGGTCAGCAGGGGCGCGCGGGCAAAATCGCCGGTTGACAGGTTCAGGTTGGGGATGCTGATAAGCTGCCGTTCCAGGGCCGCACTGCCGGCGTAGCCCTCACCCATCTGCAGACGTGTATGCTGGAGTGCCCGTGAACGGAAGCCATGCCCGGCGGCATACTCCAGCATGGAACTCTGCGGATTATACAACAGCACGCAGGCCGCATCGACATGCAGCAGCCGCGTAATCTGGTCAATAATAGCCGTCAGGATGACCCGCAGATCAAGACTGGTCGTAATTGTCATATCAATATTGCGCAGCGCCTGCAAATGCTTGAGGCGGCGCTCGCTCTCTTCAAACAGGCGTGCGTTGGCAATCGCCATTGCCGCCTGGTCCGCCAGTCCCCGGAGCAACGCCAGTTCATTCTCGGTGAAGAGATGTTCTTCGCCAAAGGTCATCAGGTTGAGAATGCCGACCAGTTGCCCCTTGCGCACCATGCGGGCAAGGGCCATGGTGTGGATGTTCAACCGTTCTGCCAGGTCGTCATTGAACAGGCCGGCAATACTGTGGACTTCCGGCAGGACAATCACCGGGTCTTCCCGGGGAACATACTGATCATAGCTGGCGCGGGGGAAACTATGGGGACACTCCATAAAGGTTGGTGGCAGGCCGTACGCGCCGGCGAGGTAGAGCGTGTCGTGCTGTTCATCGTAGAGGTATGCGCTTACGGCATGAATATTGAGCGCGCGTACCGTTTCCTCGCACACAGCCGTAATCACCGCGTCAAGGTCCAGTTGCGTGTTAAGGCGCGCGGCACCCCGCAGTAGCGCCTCCGCCCGGTCAGCCTCACGGCGGGTACGTTTTTCTGCCCGGCGTCGTTCGCGCCGCTCCTGAGCCTCGCGGAGTTCACGCTTGATCGCTGGAACCAGCCGCGCCAGATGTCCTTTCATCAGATAATCGTGCGCGCCCAGTCGCATGGTTTCGACGGCCAACGCTTCGCCAATTGCGCCGGAGACGACAATGAAAGGCAGATCAATCTCCCGTTTGTGGAGCAGTTGTAAGGCTGCCGGTGCATTAAAATGTGGCAGCGAGTAGTCGGCAATGATGATATCCCAGGTCTGCGTCTCCAGTGCTTCGGTCATCGCTTCCGGTGTCTCAACGCGGCGATGGGTCAGGGTGTACCCACTCCGTCGCAGTTCGCGTATCAGTAGAACTGCATCATCGGGCACATCTTCGACGATCAGGACGCGCAGTGGAGTACTCATCAGGCTTTTCCTCTGCCGGGCAACGTCGGGTTGCGTCGGTCGCAGCGCGGACCGCTCCCGCTGTTTGGGAGCACGGCCGGAATTGCCGTGCCGCTGCATATCAGGCTTATCTTCACCGTATCGTTGAAGCGGTTCGCTATCAGCCCGAGCGGGCCCCCTTGCATCATCTGCTCACCTCGTCTTGCTACCAACAACCTGCTCATACCGATAGGGTAAAATAGAACGTAGCGCCCTGTCCAACTGCTCCATCGGCCCAGACCTGCCCGCCGTGCCGATGAATAATGCGCTGCACAGTGGCCAACCCGATACCCGTGCCCGTAAATTCACTGCTGGTATGGAGGCGCTGAAAGGGACCAAAGAGCTTCTCACTGTAGGTCATGTCAAATCCCGCCCCGTTATCCGAGACAACGTAGACCGGTGTATCATCTCGCTCAATGATACCAAATTCGATATGGGCCTGCGGTTGCTTACTGGTAAACTTCCAGGCATTCCCCAGGAGATTTTCTACAACCACCTGCAGGAGATGGCTATCGCCTTCGGCGACGATGCCGGGGGCAATGGTCACCGTTACCCGGCGTTCCGGTTCAGTTTTACGCAGATCGGCCACCACTGTATGTACCAGGTCGCTCAGATGTACCTCTTCCCGGCGCATCTCACTGCGGGTCACGCGGGCCAGCCCCAGCAGATCGTCGATCAGGCGGGCCATCCGCTTGCTTGCGGCGCGCAGGCGCTGCAGATAGTCCTGGCCCTCCGCATCCAGGCATTCGCCATAGTCTTCCAGCAGCGCCCGGCTGAAACCGTCAATACTGTTCAGCGGCGCGCGCAGGTCATGGGAGACGGAGTAGCTGAAGGCTTCCAGCTCTTTGTTGGCAGTTTCCAGTTGCCGCGTGCGCTGTTTGAGCTGTTCCTCGGCCTGCTTGCGTGCGGTGACATCGCGCATCACCCCGATAATCCGATCAAGGTTGCCTTCGCTGTCAATATGCAGCACGCCGCGCGTGTTCAACCAGACATAATGTCCATCCCGGTGCCGAAAGCGATACTCCAGGTCATACATGCGGCCTTCAGCAAAGGCGTTGTCAAATTCTTCCAGCACCTGGGGCAGATCGCCCAGGTGGACGCGTTCCAGCCAGCTATCCTCGTCCGCGCCCATCTCTTCCGGGCTGTAACCGAGCACCCGGGTATATTCGCCGCTCCAGAGAATGGTATCTTGCTTTACCAGGTGATCATAAACGACTTCGCTCATTGCCTGCACCAGCGCCGCGTTCTGGCGGGAGAGTTCCGCGCGGGCTTCCTCTACCTGCCGGCGGTCAGTAACATCGCGCGAGACCGTCAGGATTTCCTGAACGGTTCCCGTCATCGGGTCACGGATGGCGCGACCGGTGGTTTCAACCCAGATGTATGTCCCGTCTTTGCGGCGAATGCGGTAGGTGACAGTATGGCTGACCGGCAACTCCATAATTGTTGCGCGGGATTTACGGACAGCTTCCTGATCTTCCGGGTGGTAAAACGTGTACGAGAGGTGATCAAGCAGGTCTTCCGGTTTATAGCCCAGCAGCATTTCACTCGCAGGTGAGACATAGAGGTAGATGCCTTCCGGTGTCTGGCGCGAAATCATATAGGTGGCATTCTCGGCCACCAGGCGGTCGTGTTCCGCACTCTGCCGGGAGAGCGCCCGCAACCGGCGATTCTCCACCTGGGTTGCCAGCAGGGGCGCCAGCATCCGGCAGAGCTCCTGTTCCTGGGCATTCAGGGAGCGTGGATGCGGCCAACTCAGAGTGATAATTCCGATCCAGCGCTGATTGGCAATGATCAGTGGAATACCGACCATTGCACGGGCATTGATCGATTTCATGGTGCGGAGGGTACGTTCATCAACCCACTCGTGTGTGAAGTCAACATTGCTGATCAGTGCGATCTGCTGGGGGGCGGCCAGCAAGCGATGTCCAAGCGGAAGATCCTGCATGTGGTAGCGCATTCCCAGCGGGACAGCCGGCCCGTGAGCGGTTTGAATCCGGGCAATCAGTTCGGCCCGGATTGGCTGGCCTTCGTCATCATTGGCGGTGCAAAACAAGTCAACGTTACACGGTCCATGCGCTAAAAATGGCGTAGCAAACGTCTGCAGCAGATCTTCCAGGTCAGTCGCAGCAACCAGCGCACTGCTGATGCGGTGCAACGTTTCATGCTGCTGCACTGCCTGCTGGAAGAGCTGTTCCGCCTGGGTTCGTTTGATAATCTCGGTTTCGAGAACGCGATTGTTGGCGACCAGTTGGTCGGTCAATCGCTGCGTCCGCCGTTCAAGTTCCGTCTGGAGTTGCAGCAACTGCGCCTCGGCCTGCTGCTGCCGTCGGCGAGCCTGCAGCGCCGGCAGTCCGGCGGCCAGGTCGGTGGCCAGTTCCATAAACAGGCTGACTTGCTCGGCGCTGAAAACACCGGCATCATTGGCATAGATGTTGAGCACGCCGCTGTCCTGTTCACCGCCAAACACGATTGGCAGGACAAGCACAGCGCCATACGTCGATTTAAGCGCTTCGTTGCGCCAGGGTGTATCGCCGGCATCACGCAGCAAATTATTAATAATACAGGGTTGCCCGCTGCGCAGGGCAATGGCGATGGGGGTCTCTTCCCAGGCAAAGCCCGGCCAGGCCGCGCTCAGTAACTCCAGGTGGCCCCGTGCCTGGCCTGCCTGGGCAACCAGATGCACGCCACCGGCTGTATCCGGGGCAACACCGATCCAGACCCAGGGGTAGCCGCCGGTCGCGGCGATAACCTGACAGATCTCTTGCAATACTGGTTTTTCTTCCACGGCCTGTAGCAGCAGGCGGTTACAGATGGTAAGCAACTTGAACATCCGGGTAGCATTGGGGAACTCATGCTCGGTGCGCCGGTATCCATGGTTGGTATTCCCGTTTCGGACACTTCGCTGCCGCAATTCCTCCACATATTGTGCATAGATGGCCTGTTCATTGTGCATGGTACGCTCCCTTATGTTCTGGTATGCAGGCAGATATCCGGGGCCGCAGGTAAGGCGGACGCAGGCGGAGATCTCTGATGTGCAATAGTTCGTTGTCTGCGTCTATCGTGCTACAGCGGCGTAGCAACCGTGCGTACCTGTCGCGGTCGGGGCGCAGTGTAGGAGGGCACGGCTAGATCCAATGCGTGTAGTCGTTCGGCTGTATCAGCTTACCCATGAGTATTGGAATGTGGCGTCGGCACAGCGTGGTGCCGGTCAGAGACGAACGGCTGATATGAATTCCGGGAGACCGGTACAATCAGATCCTGGCGACAATCGGCGGGATACGTGTCCGCACCGAGCAGCGCGGAGAAGGAGCAAGCCCAGGGTAGAACTTCAACCAATGTATATTGTTGCATATATTTCCCTTGTCACCTGTTCAGCGCCGATAGCTATAGCACGATACGTATGTCTTCTTCCAGTATCAGCAGGATTTACTGAGGATTCATATTGTACCAAATTATGATAATCTTTAACAGTAGGCAGGTTGTCCAAAATTGCGCTTTTGTTTTGCGCTAACTGTGCCGGGACGAATATTCCTCTATTTTTTATGTGAAAAGGTTTTGCTGAATACGAAAGAAATTGTCAAAGAGATACTTACTCCGGTGTATCGTCAGTGTCTGTTCAACCAGTTGCTCGTTGTCGGTTACGCAGGTTACGCCGACACCCGTGGACAAACGGATGTTACCGCCGGCATGGGAGCAGATACCATACCTTATTTCACAGGAGTTACGCGGTCACTGACCCGGCAGGGAATGTTGCCTCCGGCAGGGCGGAAGAAACCCTATCGTTTTCTCAAAAAATTTACACAAAGTGTAAATTTTTTGAGGAAACGATAAAAAAGTACCATGCTGCCGCAGGCGAATTCGGCTTCCAGCGGGTGAAACGTCCGGTTTGGACGCCCACCGCGTAAGTCCTGTTATTTCACAAAAAAATTGCTCGTGAAGCAAGGTTTTGTGAAAAAGCTAAAACGTTTTATGCTGTTAAGGACAAAACATGGTGTTACTGAGCGCAATGATCTGGCTTGAATGCCCACTGTGTACATCCTACCAGTCAGGGCTATGGTACAATAGCGCGGATGGAAATGCTCTATTCGGTGAAATGGTGCCACCTGTGACCAGACCACAGTATGCCCTGACCTGCTAGTCCAATTCAGTGTCATCGGATACACATACCGATATTGCCCGTCGTGCCGTCCGTGGTTCGGCCTATGGCATTATTGCCTCCGGAGTTACCATCTCGTTGGGGTTTCTGCGCGCGATCCTGCTGGCAAGATTCCTTGCGCCGGATCAGTTTGGTATCTTCACGCTGGCGATGTTTTATGTTGTCCTGTTGGCCCAGGTGCAATCACTCGGCCTGGATCAGGCATTTATTTCACGCCAGGATGCGACAGAACGCGTGGAGCGGACCTATGTCACCCTGCGGATCGGGCTGATGTTGCTGGTCGCGCTGCTGCTGGTCGCCCTGGCACCCATGATTGGTCGCTTCTACCCGGCTATGCCCGCGCTCGGCAGTGTACTTTTGTTGCTTGCCGGGTTGGAACTGGTCAGGGGACTGACGACTATTCAGGAGACATGGCTGACCCGCGATCTGGCCTTTCGGCAACTGGCGCTGACCAATGTGGTGGCTTCAGTGGTGATGACCCTGGTGGCCCCGACGCTGGCCTGGCTGGGATGGGGCGTCTGGGCATTGGTTGCCGAACTGGGCAGCGGCTTGCTGGCCCGCCTGGGAATGACCTGGGGGTTCTTTCGGGTTAAGTTTCCCCGGCCAGGGTGGGATGGCGCGACCGTTCGCTGGTTCTGGCACTATGGCAAATCTGCCTGGGGGGCCAGTAATCTCTCTTTTCTGGTAGATCGCTTTGATGATTTCTGGATTGGGACAACGCTGGGGGGAGTAGCGCTAGGGTACTATTCGCGCGCATATGAGTTTGCGCGCTATCCCCGGCGAGTTGTGGCGAATCCGCTGGTCAGTGTGTTTCAACCAGTCTTTGCCCGCCTCCAGGCCGATCGCTTGCGGCTCTCACAGGCGGTGTATCGGGCCGCCTATGTGATCTTGCGGGCCGGGTTTCTGGTTGCGGGCGCCTTTGCGCTGATCATGCCCGAGTTTATCCATCTGGTGATTGGCGAGCAGTGGATGCCGATGCTGCCGGCATTTCGGTTGATGCTGGTCTATACGTTGCTGGATGCGCTGATTGTCCTGGGTGCGCAACTCTTTTTTGCAGTTGGGCAACCCCGCTCATTTCAACGCACGGCGCTGGCGCAAACCCTGTTTTTTATTCCGGCAGTAATGATTGGCGCGTATCTTGGTGGCATTAATGGCGTAGCGCTGGCTGCCGATGGGATGCTGCTTGTCGGGTGTATTGTGCTCTACCGTTACCTGCGGGGCGTCGTTGACTTTTCGCCGGCGCGGCTGGTGGCCTGGCCGCTGTCGGCACTGATCATTGCCGGTGGCACCGGGTTGATGCTGGAGCAGTTCTGGCTGGAGGGGAGCACCTGGGCAACCGTTGCAATCAAGCTGGTTCTATTTAGTGGACTCTTCGTGGGGTTGTTGCTGATCGGTGAACGAAGGGATATGCTCGAAGGAGCGCGCTGGGTCTGGGGGCGCCTGCGTGGTGGATTGGAATAGCATTCGGCCTGAACTATGGGGTATGGGGTATGTTTGTCTGCATGATGCGTCTTCCATGAAAGGTTCCTGTGATACACCATCAACAGTATACGTTGTCAGCGTTTGTGCAACAGCAGATCCGGCGCGGTGTCGGGGCGGCCTACTTCCAGCGCAAGCGCGGTAGGTATCGTTCGCCAACCAACAATCTGCTGCACCGGTCGGCACTTATGTTGATCCAGGCCCTTGCCTGTTTCGGCCAGGTATGGGGGGGGAGGTCAGGAGGGGAACCAGCCACTGTTCCAGTCAGGCATTCCTGGCAGGTGGCCCCCTCGCCGGTGAAACTGCGCTACATCGCGCAGTATGCCGTGGGCACAACGGCGCTTGATCTGGGGAGTGGGATGGGCTTCTATGCGCATGCGCTGGCACGCCGCGGCTTCCGGGTGGTGGGGATGGACCTTGCGCCGCCTGCGGAGGGGATTGCCGCCGTTACACAGGCGCGGTTACATGCTGTTCCGTTTGCCCGTCCTTTCGATCTGGTGCTGGCCTTCGATGTGCTGGAACATGAAGATGATGAACAGCAGGCACTGACCGAGCTACGCCGTCTGGTTGGCCGCCGTCTGCTGCTCTCGGTGCCAAATGCTGATGATGATCGGCTCATACCCTATAATCTAACCTATAAACACCATATCGACAAAACCCACCGGCGCGAGTATACCGTCGCGGAACTGCGGCAGAAACTGCAGGCGGCCGGGTTTCGTCCGCTGGTTATTCAGACCGAAGGGCCGGTCAGTCCGGCCCTGCTGGCGGAATTTGTCCAGCCCCACGCGTTGCGCCGGCCTGTCCGCATGTTGCTGAAACTGCTGCACCTTACCGGGATATTGTCGAATGGGCAGCTTATGGCTGATATTTATGTTGTAGCAGAGCCCCAATGAAGGTTGTTGTGCTAACGCTGGATTTTCCTCCGTCGATGGGCGGTGTCCAACGCTATCTCTTTGAGATTGTCCGGCGGTTTGATCAGCGGCATGAAGTGACGGTGTTGACCGCAACGCCGGGTGAACTGCCGCCGGATCAGTCTTTTCAGCGGCGGGTGCTGCCGGCACATCGTCCTTTTGCCTGGGTGTCGGCACTCCGCGCGGAACGTCCGGATCGGGTGCTGGTCGGGCATGCCCATCCCCGACTGCTCGTGCCGGCCGCGCTGACCGCGTGGGGGCGCTATGCCGTAGTTACGTATGGGAATGATTACCTGGCAGCGCAACGCCGCCGGCATCGTGCCGGCTTCAACTGGCTGCTCAGAAATGCGCAGCCGCTGATCACAATTACCCAGGCCAATGTCGAACGCCTATGCCGCCTACGCCTGCCACCACCGGTTGTCGTCTATCCCGGCACCGATCCGGCCCACTTTACCCCGCCATCGCACGCGCCACCATTCCCGCCGGTTGTGTTGAGCGTCGGGCGACTGGTTTCACGCAAGGGCATAGACACGATGATCCAGGCACTTCCGGCTCTGCTGACCGACTTCCCGGATCTGCGCTACTGGATTGTGGGCGATGGCCCGGATCGTGCGCGCCTGGAAAAGCTTGCCGTCGCCAGTGGCGTGCAGGACGCGGTTGTGTTCCGGGGAAGCGTGAGCGAGGCGTCACTGTTGTCGTTGTATCAGCAGGCGCACCTCTTTATACTACCCACCCGCGAAGAGCCGGATCAGGCCAGTATCGAGGGCTTCGGCATTGTCTACCTGGAAGCGGCGGCTAGCGGGCTACCGGTGATCGTCGGGCGCAGCGGCGGCGCGGCTGAAGCGGTACGCCCCGGCGCAACCGGACTGCTGGTTGCGCCCGATAATCCGGCAGAGGTAGCCCGGGCTGTCAGTCAATTGCTGCACGACAGCGCATTGCGCCGGCGCATGGGGCAGGCCGGTCGTCGCTGGGTGGAGGAAGTGATGAACTGGGACCGCGCGGCCCGTGAAATACAGACCCTGCTTGCGAGGACCGGGTGAGCTACCCAATCCTCTTCCTCGATCATGCCGCCGCGCTGGGCGGCGCGGAACATAGTCTGCTGCTGCTCTTGCGCCATCTGGACCGGCAGCGCTTTCGTCCGCTGCTGGCCTGCAACCCCGGTCCTCTCGCCAGGGCCGCCAATGAACTGGGTGTGCCGACCTTGCCGATAGCCATGCCCCGGTTGCGCGGTAATCCCCTGGCCCTGGTCGAACTGCTGCGCGGTGGACTGGCGCTGGCGCAGGTGGTGCGCCGGGAACGGATTGCGCTGGTGCATAGCAATGTGATGCGCGCCGCCTTCTATGCGTTGCCGGCCGCCCGGCTGACCGGACGGCCGCTGGTCTGGCATGTGCGCGATATCCACGCGCCGGGGCAACCGGGCGGTACCTGGTACCCGCGCCTGCTGTGCCGTCAGGCTGTCCGGGTGATTGCGATCTCGCGGGCGGTTGCGGCGGTGTTACCCTGCGCCGAACGTGCCACGATCATTTACAATGGGGTCGATCTGACCCGGTTTGATCCGCATATGCATAATCGGGATGCGGCGACAATCCGCGCCGAACTTGATCTGCCGCGTGCGGGTCCGCTGGTCGGTATCCTGGGGCGGGTCTGGCCCTGGAAAGGCCAGGCTGATTTTTTGCGCGCCGCCGCGCTGGTGGCTCCGGCGCATCCAACGGTCCACTTTGCCGTCATTGGCGATACGCTGTTTGCCGCCGAACGTGATTACCTGCAAGACCTGCGTGACCTGGCGCATGCGTTGGGCATTGCCCACCGCGTCACCTTTACCGGCCACCGGCAAGATGTGCCGCGGCTTCTGGCAACGCTTGATCTGCTGGTTCACTGCTCGCAGGCCGAACCCTTTGGCCGGGTGTTGATCGAGGCGATGGCAATGGCGCGGCCGGTGGTGGCCTACGCCGACGGTGGTGTGCCCGAAATTGTTGTCAATGGCGTGACGGGGCGGCTGGTGCCGCCGGGCGATATCGCGGCGCTGGCCCGCTCCATCGGTGAACTGCTGGCGCATCCGGCGCAGGCGCGCGCGCTGGGCGCAGCCGGCCGGGAGCGGGTCGTTCATCAGTTTGATGCTCGCCAGACTGCCCGCGCGATTGAGCAGGTGTATGCCGAAATGATGGGTGGAAAAAAGGTTTAGGGGGCGGTATGCGCATCGGGCTGGACGCGCGCTATGTTTATGATCACTTTCCCGGCATCGGGCGCTACACCGCCAATCTCGCCGCCGCGCTGGGCACGCTGGAGCATGGGCATACCCTGGCTGTGCTCTACAACCCGGCTCTGCCCAACACCCGCCACGACCTGCCGGCATTGCTGGGCGATCAGCCCGCGACCCAACTGATTCAGACGAACCTGCGGCCCTTCTCGCTGGCCGAACAGGTTGCGCTGCCGCGCCTGGCCCGCGCGCTCCAACTGGATCTGCTGCACTCGCCCTACTACATCAAGCCCTACGCCGGGTTGCCCTGCCCCTCGGTGGTGACAATCTATGATCTGCTGGGCCTGCATCTGCCACAGACCCTCTCGCGCCAGGGGCGACTCTTCTACCGGGTGGCGATGGGCCTGGCGGTGCGCTCCAGCCACCGGATTATCACCATCTCGCGCAATGTGCAGGAGGCGCTGATCCGTGCCTACAGCATTCCCCCGGCGCGGATCAGCGTCACGCCCCTGGCCGCCGATGCGCGCTTCTGTCCGCAAACCGAGGCAGCGGTGGCCGCCGTTTGCGCAACATATGGTTTACCGGCACGCTATCTGCTGTATGTCGGTGCAAACAAGCCGCACAAAAACCTGGAGCGCCTGGTGCAGGCCTGGGCCCGCGTTACGCCACAACAACCGGCTGTTCTGCTGCTCGCCGGGCATTACGATCCGCGCTATCCGCAGGTGCAGCAGATGGTCGCCACGCCCGGCCTGCGTGATCGGATTATGCGCATCCAGAATGTCGCCGAGGCCGATCTGCCGGCGCTCTACGCGGGCGCGACGGCGTTTGTTTTCCCCTCCTTCTACGAGGGCTTTGGTCTGCCGCCGCTGGAAGCCATGGCCTGCGGGGTTCCGGTGATCTGCGCGCATGCCGGCAGCCTGCCGGAGGTGGTCGGCGACGCGGCGGTTACGTTCGATCCCTACGCTGTTGATGAACTGGCTGCGGCAATCCAGCGGGTGCTGGATGATCCAGCGCTACGGGCCGACCTGGGGGAGCGCGGACTGCGGCGTGCGCAGGCGTTCTCCTGGGAGCAGACCGCCCGGCAAACCCTCGCAGTCTACGAAGCGCTCCAACACACCTGATTAATGTGATCGCACAAACCGTATTTGTTCTTGGTTCTGTTTGTTCTTTGTTCTTTCGCCAGAGAGAGGATCACCCATGACCGACCAGCATGGCCTGACGCAAGTCACCGAGATGCAGGGCGTGACCAGAATCGCCCGCGATTGCATTACCAACCTGATCTATGAGATGACCGGCAGCGAGGAGATAGCGTTCGACTTCTACCGTGAGTGGAGCGGTGGCTGGCGCGTGGGCGTGGATGTCACCGGACCCATCAGCGGGCATATGGACTTCGTGCTGTTTCATACTCCCGCCGGCGGCATCCTGGCAATCCCGCCAAAACTCCCCGATGCCTGGCGCACCCGGCGCGGCGTCCAGGCCAGCGACGGCAGCCGCTGGACGGTTGACGACGCGGGGATGTTTGTGCCGTTCGTGCCGGATGGCTCGTAGGCAAGTAGGGGCGCAGACGGCAGACGGCAGCGTACGCCATGGCCCAACTATGAAATCCATGTCATGGTGAGTGAAGCGAACCATCTCACCGTATCGGCCATGCCTGGACGCGCTACACTCAATAAAAACACAAAGAAAACCCATGTCCTGGTGAATGGTCCCTATTGCTGACGTTGACGCAGCCTTGAGAATCTGGTAACACTCTTTGCCGGGGGCGGCGGATGTGCTATGATGCTTGCAGTGATTACTGCGAGGAGTAGATGCTATGGAAGAAGCATTTGAATATAGCTGCGATTCACTGGGCAGTGGGCAACCGGCATGCCCGCGTCGAGCGCGCGGATGTTGCCAAAGCCGAAGCTGAGATCCGCAGCGAGTACCGGCGCTTTTTGACCCAGGAGCAGCGCGAGGCGTAGAACGGGCAACGTGACGGCTGTGGCTTACAGACTACGGTGTACAGACTTCAGCCTACGGACAACCGAAATGCTATCACTTCCCGACAATCCGGCAACGCTGCTGCAAAACCTGTCTGCCTTCTGTGCGGCGCGGGGCGTCTCGGCCTGGCTGGTGGGCGGCGCGGCGCGCGATCTGGCGCTCGGTCTGGTGCCGCATGACCTGGATGTGGCGGTTGATGCCGGCGGCCTGGAACTGGCCCGCCAGTTTGCCAACGAAATCAACGCGGCATTTGTGACGCTCAAGGATGAGCGGGGAGCCGGGCGCGTGGTGACACGGCCGGCTGATCCCGCAACTGAGCCCCGGTTGGTGCTGGATCTGGTGCAGTTGCAGGCCCCCACCCTGGAGGAAGATCTGCGCCGGCGCGACTTTACCATCAATGCGCTGGCGCTACCGCTACCGGTGTCCGATCAGGCCGACCAGTCTACAGCGTTTATCGATCCCTGCGGGGGCCTGCCGGATATTGCCGCGCATCGGTTGCGCCCATGCAGCCCGATGAGTCTGCCGAATGACCCGCTGCGCATCCTGCGGGCGGTACGCTTTGGCGCGGCGCTGGGGTTTGCCGTCACCCCGGAGTTAGACCAGGCGATCCGGCAGTATGCCCGGCACATCACCCGGCCCGCCGCCGAACGGGTTCGTGATGAACTGCTCAAGCTGCTGCATTTGCCCAATGCTGCACCCTGGCTGCACTACCTGGACGATACCCGCGTCCTGACGCAGATCTTCCCCGAACTGGAGCCGGCGCGAACGTGTGACCAGCCGGGCATTCACTTTCTGCCGGTGCTGGCCCACACCCTCGAGGCCGTCGTCGCCCTGGAGTGGCTACTTGCCGGGTTGGAGCCGGAGATCGGATTACATCCACACCGCACCCCATTACTGCCGGCGGCGGTGCAGACCTACCCGGACCTGCCGCGCAACCTGGCCTACCGTGAGCGATTGCGGGAACATCTGGCTGACCCGCCGGGGAGCACCGGCTCGCGGGCGGCGCTGCTCAAACTGGCAACATTGCTGCACGACAATGCCAAGCCACAGACAAAGCAGCTCAAACCGGAGGGCGGGATTTCATTTTATGGACATCAGGATATTGGAGCCGAAATTGCGCAGGCGGCGGCCCGGCGGCTACGCCTGAGCCGGCAGGCGGTCGCCTATGTTGCGCTGGTGGTGCGGGAGCATATGCGCCCCGGGCAACTGCGGAACACGCCGGGGGTGACACCGCGCGCCATTGCCCGCTTTCTGCGCGATACGGGCATGGCCGGCCCCGATCTGCTGCTGCATAACCTGGCGGATCATATGGCAACACGCGGGCCGTTGATCGACCCGGACGATTGGCGGCACCATCTGGCCTGGACGGACGAACTGCTGGATACCTGCTGGGGACAACCGCCGGAGCGCAGCCGTCCGCTGGTGAGCGGGCACGACCTGATGCAGCACCTGGGCATTGCACCGGGGAGACTGGTCGGCACCCTGCTGGAGGAGATCCAGATGGCGCAGGCGGCAGGCGAGATCAACACGCCGGATGAGGCGCTGGCACTCGCGTGCCGGATGATCAGCGAGTGGGAAGCAGAAGGACCGGGCTAACCCTACCTCGGTAACCACGGCGGTCTACCCCTACTCATGCACAGGCCGATCCTCCGCATGCAGATCATCATCAGGGGGGGCATGATCCTCATTGAGGAAGGGCAACAGCACAAGTGTCAGCAAAATCATAAAGCCAAGCAACAGGTTGGGGAACAGGTTTGCAGCATCTGCCATCGTGGCACCTCATTTACCTTTTACTACAGAGGATACGATCTCGGTGCCATGGCATACTAGCGTTCACAACCGAATAATGCAATGAGAACTCCCTGATACGGAAATGATGTCAGCGATGGGAGGCAGTAGATGCAGCACACAACCTCCCGTCGGCATGACATGACCGGTTGCCCACGAGAGTATGTCGGATAGTGGACAAGTCGCCGCAGCCGCGTGCGGATGCGTCAGACCTTCTTCAGCACATCGCGCACAATCTGCTCAAGACGGTCAAGAGGAAATGGCTTGGGCAGATAGTAGTCTACACGCTGTTCACGCGCCTTTTTCTCCAGTTCTGGTGTGGCATAGGCCGTAATCATAACCACCCGGGTATCCGGCGATGTCTCCTTGATGGCAGCCGCCAGTTGGAGACCATTCATGCCGGGCATATTGTAATCGGTAATCACCAGTGGTACCGGCCGCAGTGCAATCTGTGCCAGCGCCTCCGCCCCGCCATTGACCGTGACAATATCGTACCCACCGGTAAGATCGCGCATCAGGCGATGGAGAATAATCAAAATATCCGGTTCATCTTCAACCAGGATGATCGCTGGATTACGACCCGTTTGGTCGGTCATAGGTTACTCCTCAGTCCCCGGTAGTGCAAGGACGCTTGCAGTATCTTCTCCGCGTTACCGCATCTCTGCTCCGAACAGGAGCCGGAATCACCCGTGAACCTTCCGCCGGCCGCTGTATGCCGCAAGGATGATCTGATGCTAAACCGGAAGGCTCACGTAGATCGGGTGAATTTTAACATAATGGGCCGGCGTGGGCAACCAGGAATGTTGTCCTGGGTTTACGACATATGGGCAAGTCAAACAAATCTGTTATCATAGGTGCCTACGCGCTCCCAAATGTAATCGTAATCATCAGGCGCGCAAAACGGAATTGTCGCAGACAAGGTTCGCAACAGCTTTACATGACGGGTCGGTGCGCCACCGGCGGACATATGCACCCTCTACCCGGTAACCTTGCCTGAAGCGCAGGAGCAGCATGCACCATGGAACAGTTGTCAGGTATCTTCTTAAATGTTCTGGCTCCGGTTTTTCTGCTTGTCTTGCTGGGCTACCTCGCCGGTCCCCGGCTGGGGCTGGACCCGCGTACGCTATCGCGCTTTGCCTATTTTATTCTCACTCCGGCCTTTATCTTTAATGTCCTTAGTCAGGCCCGGATTGAAGCCGGCCTGGCCACGCGCATGATCCTCTTTATCATCAGTGTGTATCTTGGCGCAACCCTGATTGCCTTTCTGCTGGCGCGCATCCTGCGCCGCCCGGCCCAGATGACGGCAGCCTACATGATGATCGCGGTATTTGGCAATGTCGGCAACTTTGGTCTGCCGATTATCCGGTTTGCCGAAGGCGAGAACGCGTTGGCCCCGGCGACCATCTACTTCCTGGCGGATGTGATCCTCGGCTTTATTGTCTGTGTGGCAGTCGCCAACTTTAGTCGCGGCATCAGCCCGGCGATGTTTGTGCAGGTCTTCAAATCCCCGGCGCTGCTCGCGCTGCCCCCGGCGCTCCTGGTGAACTGGTTCCAGTTGCAACTACCACCAATTGTATCACGTCCGGTGGAAATGTTGACCGCGGCGCTGATCCCGACCATGCTGGTCGTGCTGGGCAGCCAGTTAGCGGCGGCCGGGTTGCCCCGGATCAGCTTTGATCTGCTGGTATCCAGTGGTATCCGGCTGATCAGCGGGCCGCTGCTGGCCTTTGCGCTGGTTGCGCCGTTTGGTCTGACGGGGCTGGAGCGCAATGTGGGGATCTTGCAGGCCAGTATGCCTGCGGCGGTACTTGTCTCGATTATCGCCATGGAAAATGATGTGCTGCCCAACTTTGTTACCGGGTCCGTGCTCTTCTCCAACCTGGCAAGCGTGGTCTCGTTAACGATTGTGCTGGCACTGCTGTAAACGGCCCAATGTACGTGGTGAGATCTCGACCACGAACAACGCGAAATGAGCAAATAAGTTGTGTAAAGCAGCCGCAGCGAACGGTTTACTATTGTCAAACGCGCATCCTGGTGTATAATAGCCAAACAGTAAATGGCCTTTAGAAAAATACAACCAGGAGTAGCAGATGAAACGACGTGAGTTTCTTCGCGGCACGGCAGCCGGTATGCTTGGTAGCGCCGCCCTGGCGTTGGGGGCCTGTGGCGCAGCCGCCCCCGAAGAGGGTGCGGCAACCCCCGGCGAAGCGGGTGAGCCGGCGGGAGCCAGTCCCCCCGCCCAGGGGCAGGAGACGGTTGAGTGGCGCATGGGTACCAGTTGGCCGGTTTCGCTCGACACGATCTATGGTGGCGCAACCGATCTCGCCGAGCGCGTTGCGGCGATGACCAATGGCCGCTTTCAGATCGATACGTTCCCCGGTGGCGAACTCTTCCCCCCCCTCGAAGTGATCCAGAACCTGCAGCAGGGAACCGTTGAGGCGGGTCACACCGCTTCCTACTACTATGTCGGGTTGAGCCCGGCATTCGGCTTTGGCACATCGGTGCCCTTCGGGTTGACCGCTGCGCAGCATAACGCCTGGTACTACCATGGCGGCGGCATGGAACTGATGCATGAGCTCTATGCCCAGTTTAACACCATTGGCTTTACCGCAGGCAATACCGGGGCGCAGATGGGCGGCTGGTACCGTCAGGAGATCAACACCGTTGAAGACCTGCAGGGTTTGAAGTTCCGCATTCCGGGCCTGGGAGCCGAGGTTTTTCAGCGGTTGGGGGTGAATACGCAGACCCTGCCGGGTGGTGAGATCTTCCAGGCGCTCCAGACCGGAGCAATCGACGCCGCCGAGTGGGTTGGCCCCTACGATGATCAGAAGCTGGGCCTCAATGATGCCGCCGATTTCTACTATGCGCCGGGTTGGTGGGAGCCGGGGCCCGCGCTGGATGCCGTGGTCAACCTGGATGCCTGGAACCGGCTCTCGACCGAGTTCCAGGAGATCTTCAAGACTGCCTGCTACATGGCGAATGTCAACATGCTTGCCAAGTACAACGCCCGCAACGGTCAGGCGCTGCAAGAGATGGTCAACGGCGGGACGCAGTTGCGCTTCTACAGTGATGAGATTATGTCCGCAGCGGAGCAGGCTGCCGAAGAGTTCTACCAGGAGCAGTCCGCCGATGACGAGACCTTCCGTGGCATCTACGAGCCCTGGAGCGAGTTCCGTACGATTGTGCGCCGCTGGAACGAAACCAACGAACTGCCCTTTATGAGCTTCGTCGCCGAGGATATTAACATTGATCAGGGTAGTTCCTGATCAGGATAGCATCTGCCGGTCGCATGTGCGGTTTGCAGTGAGACCCGTGCCGGGAGTTGTCGGCGCGGGTCTCTACGCATGTAGCTCCGCTTCAGGCGAAAGCAATGATGCTTACGAACCTATATCAAGTTCCAACAAAAAATTGACCAGACCGGGGAAGAGAATAATCAAGATCAGAATGCCAAGCTGGATGAGAATAAACGGAATCGCCCCGCGATAGATATTCCCAGTTGAGATCTCCGGCGGAGCTACACCACGCAGATAGAAGAGCGCAAAGCCAAAGGGCGGCGTTAGAAACGAGGTCTGGAAGTTCGCGCCGAGAATTACGCCAAACCAGATCAGATCGACATCCAGTGCCAGGGCCACCGGCACAAACAGCGGAATGACGATAAAGGCAATTTCAAAGAAGTCGATAAAGAAGCCCAGGAAGAAGACAATCAGCATACTGGCGATCATAAAGCCCCAGAAACCACCGGGCAGATTGGTCATAATATCAAATACAAAGCGGTCACCCTCCAGCCCCCGGAACACCAGTGCAAACGCCGTTGAGCCAATCAGGATAAAGATCACCATCGTGGTGACACGCATCGACGCATCGGCCACTTCGCGCAGCGTCTGCCAGGAGAGCCGCCGGTTGGCCGCCGCCAGCAGCGTTGCACCCAGCGCGCCGACCGATCCCGCCTCGGTTGCGGTGGCGATCCCCAAGAAGATACTGCCCAGCACGGCCACAATCAGGAAGAGCGGCGGCACCATGACCTTCGCTACCCGCAGCGCCAGCACGCGCCCGCTCATCGTACGTTCGGAGAGCGGCAGGGCCGGTGCAAGATCCGGCTTGATCTGTGCAATTACAAAGCAGTAGAGCGCAAACGCGCCGGACATCAGCAGGCCGGGAATAAGCGAGCCGATAAACAGATCGCCGACGGAGACGCCGAGTTGATCGCCCAGCACAACCAGCACAATACTGGGCGGAATAATCTGGCCGAGCGTGCCCGACGCGCAGATCACGCCACAGGCCAGATCACGGTTGTAGTTGTAGCGCAGCATAATCGGCAGCGAGATCAGCCCCATTGCCACCACCGTCGCGGCCACAACACCGGTGGTGGCTGCCAGCAGTGCGCCGACGATTACTACCGAGACCGCCAGACCACCGCGCATCGGCCCAAACAAGACACCCATCGTTTCCAGCAGGTCTTCGGCCAGCCCGGATTTCTCCAGCATCGAGCCGAGGAAGATAAAATAGGGAATGGCGAGGAGCGTAAAGTTGGACATGATGCCAAAGACGCGCGAGGGCAACCCCCGGATCAGGACGGGCTCAAACAGATCGAGCGCCACCCCGATAATCCCAAAGATAATCGCCACCCCACCCAGCGAGAAGGCCACCGGATAGCCCAGCGCCAGCAGCGCCAGCGCCGCCAGGAACATCAGCGGCCCAAGCGCTTCGAGAAAGATATCATACATCGTGCGCCTCCGTTACGTGGCCTGATCGCTGATCTGCTCGTCTGCCGAATGCAGATGGCCGGTCAGCATCGCCACATTTTTGATGATCTCCGAGATGCCCTGGATAATCAGCAGGCTAAAACAAAAAATAATCACGGTTTTGAGCGGGTAGCGTGGCAGGCCAGATGGGTCGGAGGACTGCTCCTGGATCTGCCAGGAGAAGATCACGGCGCTCCAGGAGAAGTGGATCATCAGGATGCTAAAGGGAATGAGGAAGAAAATCGTTCCCAGCAAATTGACCAGGATCTTGCGCCGGGTCGGCCAGCGCCCATAGAAGACATCGACCCGCACATGCCCGTTATGCTTGAGCACATAGGCCGCTCCCAGCAGAAAAATGATTGCAAACAGATACCATTGTAACTCGATAAAGAGATTCGAGGAGAGATTGCGCCCGACTAGCCGCCCGATATAGCGCCCACCAACATTCCACACGCCGACCAGGATCACCAGCGGCACCAGCCAGTAGGTGAACTTGCCCAGCTTTTCCATAAAGTCATCAATGACCTGCGACAAGCGGAGCAGTGCTTGCAATAGCGACCTTCCTTTCCAATTCTGAAATCCATTCGATCAAGGTCTGGTGACATGGCTAGTTTGGATATGCATAACCGGGAGTCCCGGCTTGAGCCGGTGGAATGCCGTCCGGGACAGGGTATCCTGCCGGGAACGCCTGATCTGGCTGATGAACGTTGAAGAGTCGGGTACACCGTATTCATTTTGAACAATGCCATAAGCATTCAAACCTGACATTTCCCCGGCAGCGAGGCATTTCGCCCTGCTGCTTTTTCTGTCGGTCCACGCCCTCTCCGGGACGCGCGCCCAAGATTACCGGGGTGCGGCACTGCTTCTCCCGGATGGGTCCGGTAGATGTATCCCGGATCATCGGCTACCATGCAGTGTAAATACGACCGCGCGTATCATTTTATTATGAACTGCACCGGAAAGCGAGTAAGGAGATGGGGCAGGTTGACGCGACAGTCGGGGTTGCGCTATGGTATTTCATGAACTGTCATACATCGGGGCGCACATCCTGCATATGGCACATGCAACCTGCCGGACGGCTATCTTCAGAGCGCAGCATAGCGCGCCAGGTTCGATTGTACCGGAGGGGGAAGGGCTCGTGTAATGGGCCGCATTTTAATGGGTTGCACACATTCTGTCAATCACAAAGCGAGGTTATACTGATGATATACCGCCTTTTGTTGTTTTGCTTGCTCTTGCTGACGGGGTGTCAGGCCGGGGCCGCGTCAACCGCCACGCCGACATCGTCCGCTACGTCAGCTATCCGAAACCCGGCCGTCGCCACAACGCCCTGGGTACGCGCGCCCCGGATCTCGACCAGTGCGCCACCCACCGCGCCGCCGGCTTCACCCACCGCGCTGCCCGGCGCAACCACCACGACTACGGCTGCACCAACGACTACGGCTGCACCAACGGCGGTTCCAACCGTACCACCGTCCGCCACGCCGACGCCTGTTCCACCGCCGGCCCCACCCGATCCGGCCTACGGCTACCCGATTGGCCTCCCCGGACGCATTCCCGGTGCGGGCTTCTTTGTCCGGCATGGCTATCAGGTTGAGAATACCTGGTTTAATCCGGGCTACTGGCACACGGGCGAGGACTGGTACGCACGGGAGGGCGATACGGCCGGGGCGCAGGTCTACGCGATTGCGGCGGGGACGGTTGTGTATGTGGGGTCGAACTACCCCGGTCGGGTGGTGATTGTCGCGCAGGACGATGGGCTCTTTTCAATGTACGGACATCTCGATCCGGCTGTCGCCGTGCAGACCGGCCGACGCGTGAGGCGGGGCGATCTCCTGGGGACGATCCTGCGGCGCAGTGACGATGTGCCCAACCATTTGCATTTCGAGATACGCACATTTCTGATCAGCCGTGAGGTGAACGGGGCCGCGCCGCGCTACGGCTTCCGCTGCGGTGTGCAATGCCCGCCGGGGCCGGGCTACTGGCCGATTGGCGCGCCGGACCTGCCGAGTGACATGGGCTGGCGCAACCCCACGCATGTGATCAACCAGCGCATGTTTCCGCCGGATGCCGCTACGCCCCTGGGTGAAGTGCAGGTGGTGGCCCAACCCGTGACGCAGGCTGTGACGCTCTGGTCAGCCCCGCCCGGAGCAGAACAAACGGCAACGGGAGAACTGCCGCTGCCGGCGGAGGCCCGCTTTCCACTGCTGGCGGTCTGGACCGGCCCGGAGGATAGTCGCGGTACCAGCGCCGAGGCGTATCAGCTCTGGTACCACATCGGGCTATCCGACGGCGGCAGCGGCTGGGTGCCGGCACTGATTGCCTCGGATTTTGAGGCGGGCGGCGATGGGCGGCCGGCGACCCTCTTTTTTCACTTTGTGCCGGTGATGGCGGCGGCGGGATAAGATATTGGGTGCCTGACAAAGTGCCGGATGCGGAAGCAGCAGGCGGGAGCTATGACTCCCGCCTACATCCGGAGGGACTACGGACGCGCAGAAGCACGTCCCTACCCAACCCCCAATCCCTAATCCTCAACCCCCAATCCCCAGGCATCGGCATCTGATCAGTTATTCTGAACCAGGCCACCACCTACCCAGTTGCCTGGCCCGGGTGCGGTACGGTTTGCGCCGCCGCTTACCGTTGCGACGGTACCGCTGGCCGTATTGGAAGTTCCACCACTAACAACTGTACCTTCACCACTGGTCGTGTTGGATACCCCACCGCTAATCGTTGTGGCGAGACCGTTGGTGGTATTGCGTTGACCACCCGTAATACTGGTCTGGCGACCGGCGGCGATATTGACTGCCCCACCGCTGATCGCGGATTCAGTTCCGCCGGCCGTGTTGTCACGTCCGCCACCAACCTATGCCTGTGTTCCCGTGGCCTCATTCAGGGTGCCACCGCTGACGCCGGCATAGTTGCCACTGGCAAGGTTGCCGTCGGCTGTATTGGGACCGCCCCCGCCGCTCACGGACGTGGCAAAGCCGGTGGACCGGTTATTCCGCCCGCCGCTCACGCCGGCGAACGGCCCGCTGATGGTGTTGGTATGGCCGATGACCAGACCGCCAAAGCTACTGTAAGTATGCTCAATGCCGACAACCAGGTTATGCGATCCAGTGCGATTATTCGCCGGGCCAGTGTCCTCGTTGTAGCCGATAATCAGGTTGCCCCGGCCGTTGCCGGTCCCGTCGGTTGAGTCGGTGCCGTTGCGGATATGCAGGTTGGCTCCGGTGATGAACATGTCGGTGGCGGTCACGGTGACGTGCTGCAGCTTCTCCTCAACCGCAGCCAGGCGTGTGTCCAGATTCGCCGCAGTGATCGTCTGCACCTGCTCCTCAACCGCGACCAACCGGGTTGTGACATCGGTCAGGTTATTGGTATTGTTTTCCACCTGTTCCTCAACGGCGACCAGTTGGGCTTCCAGATCGGCCACGTTGTTGTTCTGTACCTGTTCCTCAACGGTGGACAACCGGGTTTCCAGCGCGGCCAGACGGTTCACAACCTCATTCAGTTGGACTTCCAGCACCGCCGCATTTGCGGCATACTCGGCGCGCAGGGCATACAGTACGCCGGCGATACGCTGGTTTGGTTCCAGTGCTTCAAAGGGCCCATCGGGTGCCGTGCTGAACCAGACCCGCAGATAGGTCGCGCTCTGCGGAAAAACGCTTTGATCCAGCGGTGCGCGCATCCCGGCGAGACTGGTATCGCCCAGCAACAGGTTGAACAGGCCATTGCTCACTGGCAGCTCGACTGCTATGTCCGGCTCGCCGCCGGCGGTGCCGTCGTTGGCCCAGTAATTCAGGCTGCCATCGCCCGAGGGACTATCGACAATGGCAAATTTGAAATAGCCCGCACCACTATAGGGTGAACCGTCCAGGTCGATCAGTCCCTGGTAGCTCATCACCGGCGGTACGTTCGTTGTCACCTGCGCGGGTACGAGCGGTGCAGCTTCGGTGGCGAGCGCCTGCCACAGCAACACGGTGAGGACGCCAACCAGCAGCCAGGGCAGACCGTTTTTGAGCGGGAAAAGCATCGTCTTCATCACCTTGATACCTCCAGTATCTGCATAAATAGTATGGATCTTCGTGTGTTCGCCTGTCTCTTACTCTTTAGCGCAGGAAGATGGTATGAATAACGAGTGGTAAATAGACGACATTTTCTGTCGGCGTCGTCGGGATGTCTGCCGGCGTGCGTTCACGCGCCTGCCAGTAGCCGGCCCGCAGCGTAACGCCGGGCGACGTAGATGTGCCGACAACCGGCTGACCCAGGGTGCCGTTGAGCGCTATGCGCTGCCCGGTGGTAGGCTGGCCGCCGCTCCCAACGACCTGCCGGACCAGTGCCGCGCGGGGCATCATGTCGGCCATAACCAGTCCACTGCCGAGCCAGATAAACATCAGCAGTATACCGGCCAGAAGAACGCGGTTCCTGGTTCGCATTTGGTAGTATCCTCCTGTCACGGGATGACCAATCTGTCACGGAACATTCCCGCAGCGTTCTCCGGTGATGGAGCAGAGATCTTCTCCTCCAGGTGCAGTGTAACGACATTGGGGCAGAAATGCACTCCCACAGGCGGTAGTTGTGGGGATAGGCGCATAATAGTCAGCGCCGAGGGGACTATCACGCGATGATAGGCCGGGGGCAGATGATGTACGGTGTGCTGGAGTGCGCACGCCATGCTTGCGCCATCTTCCGGGTGGGGCCGTCCCTATTTCCTATAGGCATATGTTTTTGTAAGAGACTGTCTAAAACGGTAGTTTGTGTCGGTCCCACGGCATGCGGGTTGTTCGGATACACCGGACAGCGCCCCAGGCGTCCCGGCTTCAGCCGAATGCTGCTAAGATTCTGTGATGTCTCATCAGGACGCTGCAAACACCCGTCAGACGGAGTACAACGGTGCCCCGACGGGTGCGAGATGCGCCCCGACAGGTGCGAGATGTGCCCCGATGGCACCCATGGTGGAGCTGATACTCCGTCTCGACGGCGTCCTGATGCGGTATACGAAAACTTAGCAGCATTCGGCTTCAGCCGGTGTGTGGCCGGAACCGGCGGAAGCCGGGACTCCCGCTCTAAAGCCGTATCCCCATGACAAACCCTTGTCAGACAGTTTCTAAGAACATCCTCTTCCGTGCGCTCCGCGTCTCTGCGTTAAGACAGAACTGCGTCGCAGCAGGAGTTGCTGAATAGCAAAGATCGTAGTGCCGCCTTCCGGCGGTCGTACCCACGCAACCTGCCGGAAGACGGCACTACCTCGTGATGGGCGGCAGACGCGCAGAAGCGCGTCCCTACCACAAAAACTTACACCTGTTCCCTGGGACAGGCGGCGGACGCGCAGAAGCGCGCCCCTACCACAAAAAATCTATCCCCTGTGCCCTATCTCCTTGATGTTACTCTACCGGCACCCACTTGGCATCGTCAAACCAGATGGCATGCTGTGTCTCCGGAGCGGTATTGGCCAACTGCACCGAGCCGGCATCGCCCTGGGCGAAGGGGAAGCGGCCCAGATGCACCCACCCCGTCTGCCCGGCCTGGTTGACGACGACAACACTGCTGCCGTCGCGGTGCTGTACCCGGTAGCGCGCCTGTGTAGTGATCGGGTAGCGGTTCGCGCAGACCGGGACATGCACAAACAGATCATAGGTTGCCTCGGCGGTTAGCGTTGGCTGCCAGCGGGCGGTATGCTTGCTCTGGCGCGGGTCGGGTGTGGTTGGCGCCCAGAAGGCATGCCCACCTGCACCACAGCCGTTCGGGCCATGGTGCCAGAGCGCCTGGCTCAGATGAAATGCCGGACCTTCATTGTCCACAACGACTTCGGTGGCGGCGGGTGGCGGCGGCTCGGCCTGGGGATCGCGCCCCAGCCAGAGGAAAGTAACTTCGACCATGGCGCGGTCGCCATTGATCCCCAACTCATCCCACCAGACCCCATCGCCAACATCGATAGCGGTTGGAAAGCGCACATAGCCCTTCTCCGCATAGCCCCCGTTATGCCTGTCAAAGTAGGCCGCATGATCCTGGGGCCAGCCCCGGCGCAGTTCGGGAAAGCGCTCGCGTTGCCATGACCAGTAGTCATCGCGGGTGTTCCAGGGGCCGACATCCCAGACGGGAGCAACGGCACTGCGCCCATTGTAGGTGATGCGTACCTGGTACTCATACCCATTTCGACTTGAGAGGGAATTCCACGAGGGCAGCGACACAAAATGATCGCGTGGGCGAATGATATGCCCGTTGGCCGTTCGTCCCCCGACCATGCCCATACGGGTGGCATGCACCTGGAATGTCGGCGCGACTTCGTCGGCCATGGCATGGTAGCGGGCCGGTCCTGCTACCGGTTCCAGTTGGACCGAACGTACAACCGGACCGGCGGTGGCACTACCAAGCAAGATGGCGCGGTATTGCGCCATGTGACCGGCTTCGTGCAGGTTGACCGTGGTTCCGTTTGCCAGATCGGTTTCCCAGGCCGTCCAGCGTTGCCCATCGCTACTGGTCCGCACGGCAATCCGCACCGCGCTACCGGCGGGCACCATGGCATCATAGCTGACCTGCAGGTCGAACATTGGGGCGGGAAACGTCTGTACTGGGGAGATGTAGAACCCATACCGGTTGAAGGACGACTCAACTGCCGGTGGTGGCGGCGCACTGGCCGGCAGTTCCAACGAACCATCCGCCGCGATCTGCACTCCATCGTGCACCCCAGCGGAGGAGGCTTGCGCCGGCGTGGGCGCAGAAGAGGCTACATACTGCGCACTCAGTGCCACCCAAATGGTGGCGAACAAGCAGCGCATCCAGCAAGAATGCAGTGTCGTACGCATAGGTCACGTGACCTCCTGTGCTACAAACATGGTAGACATGGGTTGCTCCGTGGCAACGGCGGGTATTATACCACACTATCTGAAAAGAGAGTGAGAATTGGCTGAAGATCACCTGAAACATTCAACATATGCACATATGTGCATATTCTGAAAAGACGAGCGTCTATGGTACGCGGCATAGTTACAGCGGAGTTCAGCTATTAACACGACTTGCGCGGTGCGGACTGTTCCGGCCGCGTGCCCGACCCGGAAGCCGGTTTCGCCTGCGGCAGCATGGTACGTGTTCCTTATTTCACAAAAAATTTGCATGCTGTGCAAATTTTTTGTGAAAAGGCACAGAATCTTCCGCCCTGCCGGAGGCGGAATGCCTTGCCGCGTCAGTAACTACGTAACGCGTGTTATTGAAACACATTACTCAGTGAGCGATCAAACCTGGCGTTTAATTGGATGAAACACAACCATCGCCTGCGGCAGCATGGCACCTTTCTGCCGGAGGCGTGCGGCACCCACTCCTGTAGGACCGTGTAACGCGTGCTATTGACAGTTCGATAATCGTATGGTATCCATGCTCTGGCAGCATACCGTACATATCGTTCATTCCTGTTTTCGTTGGCAGCAGTGGCGTCTGCCGGCAACCCTGATTGTTGCGTTGCGGGGACTGGGGAACACCAACCGGTGTCTGCTCACCTGACGTGCAGGAGTTCTCCCTGAAGAAACGCCGCGTCGGGAGTGCATTGGTACATGCTCCAATCCGGGCGCGGAAGTGTACATGAAAAGGCGCATGCGCTAAATTATTGTCCGCATGTGTTTTTTTATGCCTTATCATCGAAGAGGTAGTCCGTTATGGCTGATAAATCGCTGAGTAGAGTTGCAGCAAATCTGGATAATACGACATGGGATCATAAGTGGGGGTTTGCCGATACCAAAATGCTGATAAAAGAAGATCGGTCAGTATTTATGACCGGTAATCGCTATGCGCTGTCGGGTTTTGATATGCCGGAACTTCTACCGTTTATTGAAAAGACTCTGGGTATTACTATCGATCTGCATAATATTAAAGCGGAATGCCCGGACAAACCCGTTCCGCCGCCAGGCAAAAATGAGCGGTTCTGCCGGGCCGTTGCCCGTGTCTTCCCCGAGTCACGCTATACCTTCGATCCCCGTGAGCGGCTCCTGCATAGCCACGGCCAGACGACCGCCGAGGAGGTCTACAAGGTGCTCTACTCGCGCCTGGAGCGCGTGGCGGATATGGTCTTTTTCTGTGAGTCGCAGGATGATGCCGTCAAGCTGGTTGCGCTGGCACGCGAACACAATGTCTGCCTGGTGCCCTACGGTGGTGGAACCAGCGTCAGTTGTGCGCTGAAGCTGCCGGTCAATGAGCGGCGCATGATTGTCTCGATTGATATGCGTCGGATGAATAAAATTGAGTGGATCGACCGGGAGAATTTTCGCGCCTGCGTGCAGGCCGGCATCACCGGCAGCGATCTGGAGGCGCAACTGGAACGGGAGGGCTTTACCAGCGGCCATGAGCCGGATAGCCTGGAACTATCAACCCTGGGTGGCTGGGTTGCTACCAATGCCAGTGGCATGAAGAAGAATCGTTACGGCAATATTGAAGACATTGTCGAGAATGTAACAATGATCACCGCGCAGGGCATCGTGGAGCAGGTTGATGCGATGCCACGCCTGGCGATGGGTATCCAGCCGCAGCATCTGCTCTTCGGCAGTGAAGGCACGCTGGGACTGATTACCAAAGCGGTGATTAAAATCCACAAACTTCCCCAGACCAAGAAGTATGGCTCGATTGTCTTTCCTAACTTCAAGCGGGGTGTTGATTGCCTCTACGAACTGCGGCGCGCAAATATTATCCCAGCAAGTATTCGCCTGCTGGATAACATCCAGTTCCGCTTTGGCACGGTGCTCAAGCCGCGACCTACGTCAAAAGATGCGTTGATCTCAAAGCTGCAGAAATTTTACCTCTCCTCGGTGAAACATTTTGACTTCAACGAAATGGTTGGCGCAACTATTGTGATGGAGGGCACAGCGGAAGAGGTCGCCTACCAGGAGAAGAATGTTTACCGTATTGCAAAGAAGTATGGCGGTATTCCCGGTGGTGAGCATAACGGCAAGCGTGGGTATATGCTGACCTACGCGATTGCCTATATTCGTGATTTTCTGGCGGCGTACCATATCACCGGCGAGACCTACGAAACCACTGTCCCCTGGAACAAGATCCACGAGGTGTGCGACGCGGTCGCGCAGCGCGGCCGGGAGTTGCATGAGGCGTATGGCCTGCCTGGACGACCCTACATTTCACCACGGGTTACGCAGTTGTACCATACCGGCGTCTGTATCTACTTTACCCATGGGTTTTCCACCCAGGGCGTTGCGGCTCCCGACGAGATCCTGAGCAAGATTGATCATATCCTGCGCGAGACGATCATGGAGCATGGCGGCTCGATTTCGCACCACCACGGAGTAGGCAAGCTGCGCAAGGATTTCCTGCCGAAGACGCTCTCCCCGGCCAGTATCTGTCTGCTGCAAGATGTAAAGAAGGTGAGCGATCCGCAGAATATCTTTGGTATTCGCAATAATGTGTTTGCAGATGAAAAATAAGGCGGTTGTGTAGGGGCTCAGCATACCTGCGCCCCTAACGGTTCGCCACCCGCTGTACCACCTCCAGGATGCGTTCGGCGCGGCGACCATAGGTGTGATCTCGGGCCAGGGTCTGTCGGGCAGTGCTTTTCCCGCTGTCGTTGCGCGCCGCCAGCGCGTCAGTGAGGGCGCGCATCAGCCCGGGCAGGTTGCGGCGCGGGAAGTAGTGCCCCAGGTCGGGCGGCACTATCTCCTGCAGGGCGGGCAGATCGGGCAGCACCAGCGGTTGCCCCAGCGCCAGGTATTCAAACAGCTTGAGCGGCGAAGCGGTCATATCGGTGACGGTGTCGGGAATCACCAGCGCATCGGCGGCTCCCAGGTAATACACAACCTCCGACTGGGGGCGCGGGGCTACCAGCACCAGGTCGGCGACCGGGGATTGGGGATTCGTGACGGGGTGCAACTGATCGGTGAGCGCCTGGGTATCCGCTACCGTCAGTCCCAGCGTTTCGGCCTGCCGCTGCAGCGCGGCGCGTTCGGCGGGGCGGCCCCCCACGACCAGCAAAAGCAGGCGTGGGTGGGTCGCTTTCATCTGTGCTACCGCCTCAAGCAGCCCATCCAGCCAGCGGTAGGCAAAGGTCATGCCTGCGTAGACCAGGATATCGGCATCGGCGGGCAGGCCCAGGGCGGCGCGGCAGACGGTTCGCTCCTGCGGCGCAAACTGGCGCGCATCATAGGCGTCCGGTACCACAAAGACCTCGTCCGCCTGCCGCCAGCCAATATGCCGCAGGTAGTGGCGAAACGCATCGGTCAGCGAAACCACTGCCGTCGAGCGCGTGATGGCCGTTCGATCCATCAGGTGCAGCAGGCTCTGTGCCCAGGGCTCTTTGGCCCGCGAGGGATTGTGTGACTCCAGATCATGCGCCTCGTAGATCACCGGGAGCCCCAGGCGCGGTCCCAGCAGCCCGCTCCACCAGGCCGCGCAGACCGTCTGGCGTACATAGATCGCCTCAACCCGCGTATTGGCGGCCGCTTGCCGTCGGGCCAGAACCGGCGCACAGGCCAGCGCAAAGAGCGAATGCTCCAGGTAGTAGAGCAGCATCGAGCGGTGCAGCCGCGAGAATTTGCCGACCGGCAGACGCGGCAGGTGAACCGCTCCAACCTCGCCAAAGCGGGTCGGCTCAAAGCCCCAGCGCGGAATCAGTGCCAGGGTGTCCGGTCGCCGGGCATGCAGTTCCCGCAGGGTCAGGTAGGTCTGCAGGGCATTGGCCGATTGCAGCGTCAGGCTGGTAGGGTAGGCGATGTAGCAGATCATAGGTTGTTGTCCATAGAATCAGGCGGCAGCCATGTTGCCGCACGCCATAACATTTCACAGGAGTTACACAATCACTTCTTAGGAAGAAGATAGGATATCACCTCCGGCAGGGCGGAAGAAACCCGGTCTTTTTCACAAAAAATCACTTTGTGATTTTTTGTGAAAAAGACTAAAAAGTACCATGCTGCCGCAGGCGAATTGTGCCGGCAACTGGTAAACACCCGGTTTGCATGCCCACCGCGTAATCCGTGTCATTTTAAAGACATGTTCACCGGCTGACCAGCGGCATGAACAACGTCGGCAACCGATAGTCGGCACTCAGGCGAATCTGGGTCTTCAATACCTGCGCCGAGGGATTGCCCGCGCCATCCAGCAGTGCCGCGTAGATGTAAAAGGTTGTGTCGCCGACGTGCTGATCCGCCGGCAGGCCGCTGAACAGACTCCAGTTCGGGACGGTGAAGGTAAACTGCCCGCCGGTCTGCGTCGCGCTGTGTACCGGCACCGCACCCCAGTGCAGCGTGTTCAGTTGGGTGTAGTCATTCGGCGCAATATCGCGTGGGCTATTGGCAAGCATTACCCCCCAGAATGGTTTAGGTTCGCCATTGCTGCCGTAGAGATTATCGCTTACGGTAACATTGATAAAGCGCGGCGTCACCAGGATAAAATCGGTCATGTCGGTACTATTTGCCAGGTCCAGGGTTCCCGCCGACACAACCGGCGGCACCGTGTCCAGGAAGATCGTCCGGGGGTAGGATTGCTGGTTACCACTCCCATCCGTCACGCTTACCGTCAGGTCGTTTGCGCCCTGTGGTGGACTGCTCGACAGGAAGGGCACCTCGGCGCGGTAGGCGTTGCCCTGGATCGGAACCGGCGTATCCCCGATCTGCCCGCGCGCCAGGCCGCTGCACTCGCCGGGTAAGGCCCGAATATCCAGCAGGAAGCGCGGCACGCGGGTGTAGCGTGGGTCGCCCCCGCCGGCTCCATTCAGTGCGGCATCCTGACGGAGCGCCGCGTCCGCTAAGGCGGCGTGCCGGTTGAGGAAGGGATTTTGGACGGTGACTTGAGCAGCCACGCCGGGATCGAGCAGGATCGTATCGGTCAGAATGGGTGAGGCAAAGGTCGGGCGGGTCGCGTTACGCAGGTGGGCAAAGACAGTCCGCACGGCACAGTCGTTCCCGCCGGCCGGGACCAGTTCCCAGGCCACATCGCCGTCGTCCGGAAACGGCGCATAGTCGGTAAAGCTGACCCCATCGTTGCTTAACTGGTACTGATTGGGATTGCCGCTATCGGCACGCAGTTGTACCAGCACACTGCGTGCGTCGGTAATCGCTGCGTCGTTATTCACCTGGATCTGCCCGCTGGTCTGAATAATGCCACCTTTGGCCGTAAACAGGGTGTAGCGCACGCGCCCCGCCCCCGGCGACTCGTACACCGCGTGCCCAAACGAGGTACCCTCGCGGAAGTTGGCCGCGCTATCAACATTGGCGATAAACCCGCTGGTGTTGGCGCGGGTGGGACCGGCCCACTGCTGATCCAGTTGCTTAAAGGCGGCAAACACTTCGGGATCATCGGTCTGCTCACTGATCCAGATCAGGTAGAGATTGCCCTGCGCATCGGCGCTGACCGACACCCGTCCGGGAACGGGGCGGTCTTCGCCGCTCACAATGATCAACGAGCGCGCCCAGGTGCCATCAGGCCGTTGCTGCGCATACCAGACTTCATTATTTTCCACGCCCCGCCAGGCTACATGCATTGTTCTATCCGGACCAACCGCGCCCGAAGGATCGGCAAAAAAGTTCCCGCCGCCATCAACCCGGCTCTTGATAAACTGGTTGCCATTCCAGATCGAGGCGAAGATCGCGCCATTCTCGGAGGCATGCGCAATCACCACCGTGCCATTCGGTCCCGTCGCCATGACCGGCGTTCCCCGCGCAACCTCATCCCCGGCGACAGCCCGGGTTGAAGACCAATTGACGCCATCGTTGTTGGAAACCCGGTAGCGCATCCGGAAATCACCCCGCCAGGTGACAAAAATCTCCCCCGTGGTAAAGGAGATCCCCACATCAACCGCAACGGCAAACCCCTCGGTTGAGGCAACGGTGCGTAGCGGACCAAACCCGCCATCCGGGAAAGTTCGGCGCAGCAAGAGGCGCTTGCTATCCTGGTCAATCCAGGCCACATAGACTGATCCATCCGGGCCGAGTGCGGTTGCAGCCGTGGCAAAATCCGGCTGTCCACTTGCTTCGCCCAGGAGCAGGCGCTCCGACCAGTTGGGTGCGGCATCGGCCTTCTGCCAGTAGGCCGCCTTCGCGTCAGCATTTCCGGCCAGATGCACCAGGTTGTCCGTGCCGGCGGCGATGCTGGGGAATTTGACGCTCCCCGATGCGGGTACCGACTGATCCGGCAGGGCGACGGTGGCGGCAGCCGGAGCAACCTGCATCGAGCCGGTTGCCGGCGGCAGCAGGATGATCAGAATAAGCAGGATGCCGAGGGTGATGCCGGTCGGCCGAGGATGTACAGGTTGACATAAACGCCGTGATAGCAATCGATTCGGTTTCATAGACATATACTATCGAACAACGGGGGCGGCTCTGGCTCGAAAATCCTGACCCGCCCTCCTCCTTCCTCTCCTTTAAACTCCGACTCTTTAGCGAAACGGAACCAGCCCCGCAATCGGATGCGGAACGTAGGGCTCCTCCAGGTAGGCCAGATCTTCGTCCGTGAGTTTGACCGCAAGGGCGGCAACGGCATCTTCCAGATGCTGCATTTTGCCGGCTCCCACAATCGGGGCGGTGATAAACGGCTGGTGCAGCAGCCAGGCCAGAGCGATGCGCGCCATCGGCACTGCGTAGCGCTGCGCCAGTTCGGCCACGCGGTCAATCACCCGCGCATCATCCGCTTCCATCTGCCCGTAGAAGTTTTGCGCCAGGGTATCGGTCTGGGCGCGCTTCGTCGTTGTGCCATGCTCCGCCGTCCGGGGCCGGGCCAGCCGGCCGCGGGCCAGCGGGCTCCAGGGAATCACGCCAATGCCGGCATGTTGACAGAGCGGCAGCATCTCGCGCTCTTCCTCACGGTAGATCAGGTTGTAGTGGGGCTGCATCGAGACAAAGCGGTTCCAGTTGTGCAGGTCGGCGGTGTACAGGGCGCTGGTAAACTGCCAGGCATACATACTCGACGCGCCGATATAGCGCACCTTGCCCGACTGCACCAGCCGATGCAGCGTCTCCAGCGTCTCCTCAAGCGGCGTCTCATCGTCCCAGCGATGGATCTGGTAGAGATCGATATAGTCGGTGCCCAGCCGCCGGAGCGAGTTCTCGACAGCCTCCAGGATATGCTTGCGGGAGAGGCCGCGCTGGTTCGGTTTCTCCCCCATTGGGAAGTAGACCTTGGTGGCAATCACCACCTCGTCCCGGCGGGCAAAATCGCGCAACGCCCGCCCGACCACCTCCTCGCTCACGCCGAGGGAGTACATATCCGCCGTATCAAAGAAGTTGATGCCCAGTTCCAGGGCGCGCTGTAGAAAGGGCCGGCTCGCCGCCTCGTCGAGCACCCACTCGCGCCAGGCCGGGGTACCATAGGTCATCGTGCCCAGGCAGATGCGCGAGACCTTGAGCCCGGAGCGGCCCAAACGAACGTATTCCATCACAATGCTCCTCGGTTATGCTCGTGATACAATGCGCATGCTGATTAAGGATACCGCAGAGTGCGGTACCGTGCAACGCAGGAGCGCAAAACCATGCCTACACCATCCGACATCCTGGCGGCGCGGCGGCGGATTGCCGGGATGGTCGCCGTAACCCCGCTGGAGATGAGTATGCCGCTGACGGCCCTGACCGGCGGCGAGGTCTTTCTCAAGCTGGAGTGTGTGCAGGCCACGGGTAGCTTCAAGCTGCGTGGCGCGGCCAACGTGCTGCTGGAGCGCTACCGGCAGACGCCAATTGTGGCATGTTCGGCGGGCAATCACGCGCTGGGGCTGGCGCATGCGGCGGCCCGGCTTGATCGTGATGTTACGCTGGTGCTGCCGGAGCATGCCTCGTCCGCCAAGATCGCCGCACTCCAGCGTTACCCGGTGCGGCTGATCTTGCAGGGCCACTCCTACGACGATGCCGAGCGGGAAGCGTTGCGGATTGCGCAGGCCGAGGGGCGCGCGTTTGTCTCGCCCTACAACAACCCGACGATTATTGCCGGGCAGGGGACCGTGGGTTGCGAGATCCTGGAGCAGTTGCCGGGTGCATCGGCAGCTCCGCTGGTTCTACTGGTGCCGGTGGGTGGTGGCGGGTTGATCAGCGGTGTGGCGCTCTGGGCCAGAGCAATTGACCCGACCATCCGGATCATCGGCATTCAGCCGGAAGTCTCGGCGGTGATGGCGGCTTCACTCCCGGCCGGGCAGATCGTCATGCTGCCCGATGCGCCGTCGCTGGCCGATGGTCTGGCAGGCAGTGTTGCGGCTGATACGATCACGCTGCCGCTGATGCAGCGCCTGGTGGACGAAATGCTGCTGGTGAGCGAGGCGCAGATCGCGGCGGCGATGAACTGGCTGCTGGACGAGCATCACCTCCTGGTCGAGGGGAGCGGCGCGGTAGGCGTGGCGGCACTGCTCAACGGCCTGGTTACGGATGTGGCCGGCCGGCGGGTGGTTGTGCTGTTGACCGGGCGGAATGTGGCAACTGAGGTAATCCTGGGGGTGCGGGATGCAGGACGCGCTATCTGACACAGCGGCGGCGCATCAACTGGCGGTGGAGCGGGTGATCCAGGCGATGCATGCGCAGTTGCATGAACCGCCGACACTGGAGACACTGGCCGCGATTGCCGGGCTCAGTCCCTTCCACTTTAGCCGGGTGTTTCGGCAGGTAACGGGCATTCCGCCGGGGGAGTTTCTGGCGGCGCTGCGCCTGGATGCGGCCCGCCGGCTGTTGCTCACCACCACGCTGGATGTCACCGCGATCTGCTATGAAATCGGGTACAGCAGTCCCGGCTCATTCACCACCCGCTTTACTGCGCGGTTTGGCCTGACACCACGCACGCTGCGCCAACGTGCCGTCCGGTTTGTACCCCCTGCCCTGGAACGAGAACAGGGTGGGCCGGCCGCGCTGTTGCCTTTATCGCTTGCGGACGGCTGCCTGAGCGGGCAGATCAGCGCACCCGACCCGGCACCGCGCCTGATCTTTGTGGGGCTCTTCACCCGGCCCATTCCGCAACAACGTCCGCTGGCCTGCACCCGACTCGCCGCTCCCGGACCCTACCGGATCGCCGCCGTCCCCGATGGAACGTACCATCTGCTGGTTGCCGCGCTGCCCTGGTCGTCCGACCCGCAGACGTTCCTGCTGCCCGGTCAGGATCTGCTGGTGGGCAGCAGTGCGGGAGCGCTTACCCGGCAGCATGGCCGCTGGTATGGCGCGACCGATGTGACGTTACGCCCGCCGTGCCTGACCGACCCGCCGTTACTGGTCTTCCTGCCGGCGCTGCTCAGTTGAGCCCAGTGTCTTTCAGATAGCACGCGTTACGCGGTAGGAGTTTGGAGCACGAAAGCCATGAAATGAGCGAAAAACGCGAAACGGTCAGTGTGGACATGCGTTCCGCGGTTACTTGTCTGGAAGCGGAGATCGCCTCTGGCAGGGTGCAACCGGACATCCTTTTTAGAAAAAAAGTGGCTCGGAGAGCCACTTTTTTTCTAAAAAGAAAGAATAGATCAAGTACCATGCTGCCGCAGGCGAGACTGGCTTCCATGGGGTGAAACACCCGGTTTGCAGGCCCACCGCGTAACGCGTGTCAGGTAACAGGGGTTACGCGGTGGGCATCTGGACCACGAACAACACGAAATGAGCGAAACCTGCGAACCTGCCAATGCTGACATTGATCAGACGATCCCGCGTTTGACGGGGGATATCGCCTCCGGCAGGGTGGAACAGACCATTCTTTTTCACGAAAATGTGGCTCGGAGAGTCACATTTTCGTGAAAAAGAAAAAAGAGTACCATGCTGCCGCAGGCGGATCGGGCTTCGATTGGGTGAACCGTACAGGTTGTACGTCCACCGCGGAACTCGCGTCAGATAGCAGGAGTTACGCGGTAGGAGTCTGGAGTACAGAAGATATGAAACGGGCGCAAGGCGCGAGAACATACGAACAGGCGTGCAAACTGCGCAAGATTCGAGAAGTTTTCCGGCGGCGGATCGGCTATACTGGCAGCACACAGTTGTCGAACATTTGAGCGATTGCTGTCACGCCTGTGGCGGCGCAGAAGTTCAGCAGAGGAGGTTGTATGCCACGCGTTGTTCACTTCGAAATCGCTGTCGATGATCCGGATCGGGCCGCAAAGTTTTATTCCGGCGTCTTTGGCTGGGAGTTTACCAAGTGGGATGGGCCGGAGGACTACTGGCTGGCCCGGACGGGCGCGCCGGATCAGCCGGGGATTGACGGGGCGCTGATGCACCGTCAGGCCGATGAACATATCGTCAATACCATCGATGTGCCCTCGGTTGATGAGTTTAGCGCCCGCGTGACCGCGAATGGCGGCCAGATCGTTGTGCCCAAAATGGCTGTTCCCGGTATCGGTTATATGGCCTACTTCCGGGATACCGAGGGGAATATGTTCGGGATGATGGAGATGGACGCAACGGCGCAGTAGCAAAACCTGCCGCAGCACGCCGGGGAGCAGTTCGGATGAACCGCTCCCCGCGCATCTCCGGCTATCGCTCAGGCGGTCTTGCGCAGCGCATCACGCTCTTGCCATCCCGCAGGGAGCGGCTGCGCTACCGGTTTAAATGTATCTTCCAACTGTTCGTACGCCCACACAACCTGTTCACGCAGTTGTCGGCGGTGTCCCGGCGAGAGGCCGGCATACACCACCTGCTGCACAATCTGGTAGGTAAATGCATACTCCACCCGGTTCATGGTTGATGGTACTGTCGTGTCATCGGACCAGTGCAGCATACCCACCCCATCCAGATGCTGCCGGTAGGAGAACTCCAGCGTCTCGTGTAGGGTCTCAGGCGGCGTGGGTGAATGTGCCTTGTGTATGATCCGGCGTGCCGGCAACAACTCCAGCGCGCGGTAGAACTCTGCACCAGCCATCCCGGCAGCCTGCTCCAGTACCTGCAGATCGAAGGTCCGGCCAATCAGGGCCGCCAGATCCAGCAGCGCGCGCGCCGCAGGCGTCAGTCCCTGTAACCACTGCTGGATCAGCGCCTGCACCCCGGCCGGAATGGTTATCGACTGCTGCACCAGCCGGCGGCTATCCAGATGCAACCCCGCAGATCCGGTGCGTAAGATTTCACTGCGCTCTAGCTCCTGCAGAAACTGCGCCAGAATAAAGGCATTCCCTTCCGAGCATACACTCAAAAATTCGGTCAGTAGTCCGGCCTGCTCCCGCGCTAATCCGGGCAGATGCGCGACCAGTTGCGCGATTGCTGCTGCATCCAGCGCCGGCAGATGGAGTTGCGCCACCCGCCGGGTCTGTGCCAGATCATGCCGCAGGCGCAGCATGGGCGGGTTAGCCGCAAGTGCCTCGGGTCGGTATGTACCCACCCACCAGATAGCGGTATGTTGCAGGCGCTCAGACAGGTAGCGTAGCAGGTCGGTGGTGGCCGGATCAACCGTATGCAGATCATCAAAAAATACAATCACCGCCGGGTCATGCGCGTCGAGGGTTGCAAATATCTGCGCAACCGCCTCAAAGAGGCGCATGCGGGCACCATCGTCACTGGTTGCCGGCAGCCGCAGCAGCTTCGGATAGCGTTCAACCATTTCGGGGAGGAGGCAGGTCAACTCATTGAGCCAGATCTCGTTCAGTGCATCGAAGGCTGACGGATCATTCCGGAACAGGCTGCGTAAGACTTCACCGACAGGCTGGTAGGGCATGGCCTGCTCAAATGCGGCGCAACGCCCAATCAGCAACCGGGTACCCATCCCGGCGGCGTGATGCAGCACCGCTTCAACCAGGCGGGTCTTCCCAATCCCGGCGGTCCCCTCGATCAGCGTTATCTGGCCCTGCCGGGCACGGGCCGCCTGCCACTGGTCAAAGAGCCAGGCATACGCGGAGCCCCGCCCGACAAAGGGCAACGGTTCCTGGTAGTATGGGGAGTTGGATTGTGCTGTGGGAAGGGTTGCGGCTGCGTGTGTGGGAGAATTGAACTGTCCATCAAGAATGTTTTGGTAGAGCGTTGTTGTCTCATCGGAGGGGGTGATGCCCAATTCGCGGGTCAGGGTCTGGTGGCAGATCTCATACCGGGCCAGGGCCTGACTACGTTGACCCGTGAGGGCCAGCAGGAGCATCAACTGGCGATGCGACTCCTCGTGCCAGGGTTCGATTGCCAGCAGTTGTTGCGTATAGTCAATCGCTGCCGCAAACTCGCCCCGGGTGGTATGGTAGGCCGCCAGGGTATAGAGCGCCTGAATAGCCTGCCGGCGCAGATGCTCACGCTGCAGCAGTAGCCACTCGTCAAACATTGGTGCGCCCCGCACATGCAAGCCTGCCAGCAGATCACCCTGGTAGACGGCAATTGCCTGCTGCAGATGAGACATACTCGCCTCCGTCGGGACAGTGCCGATCATCCGGCAGCCGGACTGAAAATGGGTTACATCCAGGTAGTAATCGGGTTGAGGGTTAAACGCGACGGTCTGTCGGGTGATGGTCAGGTAAGGGGCAACCAGTTGACGCAGGTTGGTTAGTGTTACACGCAAATTGGCCCGGGCTTCCGCCTCGGTGCGGTCACTCCAGAAGAGATCGGCCAGCTTGCTCCGCGCATGGACCTGTCCCATGACTACCAGATAACAGAGTAGCGCCTGAGCTTTGGTAGAAACAAATCCGGCAAGCGGGGCTTCATCGTAACAAAGTGAAACTCCTCCCAGCAATTCCAGCTTTAACCCTTCACTCACGGAAGTCGCTCCCCTCTAACCGATTGGCATTCATTGTAGTACTATATCCGGCAGCTTTTTATGTTCATCATTGAGCTACTAAACAATAGTACCGGTCTGCAGCTAACGGCGCAACGACTCCTGGTCCTATCACACGATAAGAATAATGTCGCAATTCTTCCCTGATGTGCAGGACTAAAGTACCAGAAAACTACTACACGCGGTGGTCGAATTAATGATCGTCTGGCGCGTTCCGCCCCGGTTGAGATAGTGTTCCATGGTATGGCAAAGGGGCGTCGGCACTATCTGACGCTCATATCGCCAGGATATTATTCTGATAACGAATTAACGATAATTCCGCTAGACCACATAATCAGCTAACGATCTCTTTACGTCGGCCTGCTATGCTGGCCTGCGTGCGTTAGTACCCAGAGATACTTTAAGGATAGAGCCCATGCTGAAGCCGCCCCGCTACCAGGTTTACCTGTTGCGCTGCTGGGAAGAGCGCAGTTCCCACGCGCATATGCCTACAATCTGGCGGTACAGCCTGGAAGACTCACAGACCGGGGAGCGTCATGGTTTTGCCGATATTGATGCCCTGCTGACGCATCTGCGCTCCACGTTATCGCGGCTGCCGAATGAGCGTGGTATCACGCAGCATCCATCGGAATGATTGTTCTACAGGTCAGGCAAATTTGACAAGGAGAAACTCATGGCAACGAAAAAAGTCCTGGTCATGCTATCAGAGTGGGGATATTGGGGTGAGGAACTCGTTGGCCCGCTTGAAGTACTTGATCAGCATGGGTATACCAGCGTGTTTATGACGGCACAGGGTAAGCGCCCGCATGCGCTGCCGCCCAGCATGGAGGCGGGCTATTTCGATCCGCCCTTGAAGAAGGTTGTCACCGACGAGTATTACGCCCGCAGAACCCGCGAGATTGATGAGTCAAACCGCCTGGATAATCCGGTTAATCTGTCGGCCTGGTTCCCGGAGCGCCCCTACTTCAATGATCCCAACTTCGGTCATGAGCTGGAAGCCTACCACAACAAACGCGATCAGTGCTGGAAAGAACTTGAAGAGTATGACGCGCTGTTGATGGTTGGCGGCAGCGGCCCAATGATCGATATGGTCAACAACCAGCGGCTGCATGATGTCATCCTGGGCTTCTACTACCAGAACAAGCTGATCGCCGCCGAATGCTACGCCGTCACCTGCCTGGCCTTCGCCCGCGAGTGGACCGAGCGCAAAAGCATCATCCGGGGCAAGCATGTCACGGGTCACGCCCTGGAGTATGACTACAAGGACGGCACGGGAGTACTGGGGGTGAATGCCAACTTTGGCCCGCCGTTCTATCCCCTGGAATACATTCTGCGTGATGCGGTCGGTCCCGAAGGGCAGTTCCACGGGGGTGTGGGCCGCACCATCTCAACCGTTCTGGACTATCCCTTCCTCTGTGGTCGCTCGACTCAGGACTCGCGGCTGGTCGGTGAGAAGATGATCGAAGCACTTGAGCATGAGTTGCGCCGCTGGGGGTGGTAGTTCTTTGAAGAACAAAGAACGAAGAACAAAGAATAAAATGCAGTAGAAAGTGTGTTTGCTCTTTGCTCTTTGCTCTCTGTTCTGCATATAGAGCAGGAAAGAGCAGAAGATGAGCCGGAAAACCGGGCGTTTTGCGATCATTGAACAGTTCCTGGCCGACGGGATGACCTGCATGTTCGGGAATCCCGGCACTGTCGAGCAGGGATTTTTAGACTCGCTGGAGAGCTATCCTGACTTTCACTACATCCTGACGCTCCAGGAGAGCATCGCGGTCGGGATGGCTGACGGCTATGCGCGTGCTACCAAAAAACCAACCCTGGTGCAACTCCACAGTGGGGTGGGTCTAGGCAATGGGATTGGCATGCTCTATCAGGCGATGCGCGGGCATGCGCCGCTGGTGGTGATTGCGGGTGAGGCGGGTATCAAATATGACGCGCTGGATGCGCAGATGGCCGCCGATCTGGTCGGTATGGCCCGACCCGTCACCAAGTGGGCCACCCGTGTGGTCAGCCCCGACTCGCTCTTGCGCGTGCTGCGCCGGGCGGTCAAGATTGCGGCAACCCCGCCGATGGGCCCGGTGTTTGTGTGCCTGCCTGCCGATGTCCTGGATGCGCTGAACAGCGAGCCGGTCCAGCCGACGGTGATTCCCTCCACCCGCGTTGTGCCGGAGCCGGGCTTGATTGAACAGGCCGCCACCTATCTGGCGCAGGCGCAGCGTCCCCTGATCATCATGGGCGACGGCATTGCCACCGCCGGCGCGCAGGACGAACTGGCCCGCGTAGCCGAGTTGCTGGGGGCCGAGGTGTGGGGTGCAGACTCCTCCGAGGTTAACCTGAGCTACACCCATCCGCTGTTCAAGGGCATGCTGGGGCATATGTTCGGCAGCGCCAGCAGCAAGGTGACCTTGCAGGCCGACGCCATTCTGATTGTCGGCACCTATGTCTTTCCGGAGGTCTACCCCAATCTGGAAAACGTTTTTGCCCCCGGCACCAAGACTATTCACATTGATCTGAACGGCTACGAGATTGCCAAAAACTTCCCGGTAGACCTGGGGTTGTTGAGCGATCCGAAGCTAACCCTCGCCGCTCTGACTGAGACCCTGGATCGCCAGTTGTCGGCCGGGCAGCGGCAGGCCGCCCAGGCGCGCACGGAGGCTTCCGGTGCCGCCAACCAGTCCGCTCTGGCGCAGCAGCGCGAGCGTGATGCGTCCGTGCGCGACGAGGTACCGTTGCATGCCGCGCGTTTTATGGCCGAACTGGCGCAGCAGGTGCCGCCGGATGTGATGATCTTCGACGAGGCGCTGACGGTCTCGCCCGATCTGACCCGCTATATGCCACCAACGCTGCCGGGGCACTTCTTCCAGACCCGGGGTGGCTCGCTGGGCGTGGGTATTCCGGGTGCGCTGGGACTCAAGCTGGCGCATCCCGAGAAGACGGTCATTGGCTTCACCGGTGATGGTGGCAGCATGTACACCATCCAGGCGCTCTGGACAGCGGCCCGGTACAACATCGGCGCAAAGTTTGTCATCTGCAACAACCAGAGCTACATGCTGCTGAAGCTCAACATTCTGCAATACTGGCAGGAACAGGTCGGCGTCGAAGTGCATGCATTTCCGCACGGCTTCGATCTGGACAATCCCGTGATCGATTTTGCCGCGCTGTCACAATCGCTGGGCGTTCCGGCGACGCGGGTCGAGCATCCCGATCAGGTTGCAGGAGCCATCCGGCAGATGTTGGAGCATAACGGTCCTTTCCTGCTGGATCTGGTCATCAGCAACCAGGTTCCGGGTGCCTGATCTGCCGATCGCTATGTTATTTGATTCGTCCGAAAGAGCCAGAACGATGCCAACTGCGGGAAGACAATTCTATGATCGACAGATCGCCTGCCTGGAGACGGGTGACGTCCCCCGGTTGATTGCGGAACAGTATCACGCCGACGCAATTCTGATCGGGTTTGATATGACGGTGCAGGGGCACGCCGCGCTGTTCGATCATTTTACCAACTACATGGCCCAGGTCGGGCAGATCAAACTCAAGTCAACCGACCGCTTCACCGAAACAGACGACGCGATCTTTTTTGAAGCCACAATCCTGACCGCCCATGGTGAGGCCCGTGTCTACAACGTTTTTCTGTTGAAGGACAACAAGGCCACACACCATTTTACCGGCCTGATTGCATTTACGCCGTTCGCATAAAAATGCTCCGGGTGCAGGCAGGTTCCGGCCTGATTGTCCTGCCACCCGGACACAAACACCAATCAGGGAGAGACTAATGAGCAAACTTGCACCGCTGACCCAGGACGAAGTCAAGCAGATAGTTTACGACTGGTACCAAAAACTGGACGTGCATGCACCGATGGTGGAAGTCCTGCCCATGCTGACCGAAGAAGGGCTAGAGATGCGCTTCCCGGAGGCCACCCTGCGCAGCCTGGCCGAGTTCGAGGGCTGGTACCAGGGCGTGATCCGCATCTTCTTCGATGAAGTTCACACCCTGCAAACGCTGGAGATTGCCCTCAATGCGGACCAGAGCCAGGCCGACATCAAGCTGGTGGTCTACTGGGAAGCCAGTCGCTGGAACCCGCCGGCCGCAAAGAGCGAGCGGTTGATGATGGATGCGGCTCAGACCTGGGTTGTACGACGTTCACCCACCAGCGGGAAGCCGGTCATCGTCATCTATACCGTGGATGGTCTGACCCTCCGGGAAGGCTCAGTGCCGCTCTAAGAACAGCCCGCGAAAAGACAGCGCCACGCGAACAACTACGTACGAACATAACGACGGCGGTTGGCTGATGTAAGCGTCCATAGCAATCACTGCACAGGAGGTATGTCCATGTCTGCAGTCCAGAATAAGTATATTGCCATGCGTTATTTCAAGGAAATCATGACCGACGGTAACCTGGCGACGCTGTATGAATTGATCGCGCCCGACTTCGTCTTTACCCTGCCCACGCATCCCGAACCCTACCGGGGACCGGATGGCTTCAAAGAGCTGGTGACGATGCTGCATAGTTGCTTCCCGGACTTCTACATTTACCCACAGGATATGGTCGCCTTTGGGGATACGGTTGTGACGCGCTGGATCGGTGGCGGCACCCACCTGGGCGCGGCCATCCACACCGTGGCCGGGGACATTCCGCCCAGTGGTCGCACATTCAAGATTGACGGTATGTCCTGGCAGCGGATGGAGAATGGCAAGATCGTCGAGACGCACGGCAACGAAGACACTGTCGGCATGTTCAACCAACTGGGCATCCTGCCCAACAGTCCGCTGGTGACCGAGAACCCCGAACAGAACCTGAAGACAACGCATATCTACTTCAACGAGATTATGAGCCAGGGCAAGTTGGAGTTGATCGAAGAAATTATGACACCCGACTTCCAGTTCATCATCCCGACCCAGCCCGCACCAATTGCCGGCTACGACAACATGAAAGGCTTTGTCACCTATCTGCGCAACGCCTTCCCCGACATCACCTTCACGGTAGAGCGCGAGATTGCCGGCGACAACAAGGTCGCCACACGCTGGCGCATCAAAGGCACCCACAAGGGCGATTTCCTGGGCATGCCCGCCACCGGCAATGTGGTTGAGGACTACGGGATTGATATCTTCACCTTCGAGCAGGGCAAGATCAAAACCGTGCATGTCAACGAGAATGATTTCGGGTTGTTCCAGCAGTTGCAGGCGAAGTAAACATAATTGTGGAAACGATCTGAAAGTAATATTTCCAGGCTGGAGGAATATCCATGGCCGAGTATACTGAGCGCCTTCCGTACGAACTGGAGCATATCTTCTCATTCCGCCTGCTCTTCGATATCAATATCGACATGCTTGGTCCCGTGCCGGGTGGGTTGCAGGCGCACGAACTGGCTGCCGGCGGTGAGGTCTGGGGGCCAAAGCTTACGGGCAAACTTCGCCCAACGGGTGGTGACTGGTTCATGCTGCGTCAGGACGGAGTCGGCCAGGTTGATGCCCGCCTGACCATTGAAACGAATGACGGCTCCCTGATCTATATGCCGATGACCGGCGTATCCGATCTGGGTGCGGATGGGTTTGCGCGGGTTACACAGCAGGGCGCATTTCCTGATTTCATCCCATTTCATGTAGCGGTACGGTTCCTGACCGGAAGTCCGGACTACCAGTGGTTGAATCGCATTCAGGGGGTAGGGATTGGGATCAATCGGGATCACATCCCATTCCCCCGGGACCGCGAACAACCACTTGATTTTGATATTTATGCCGTCCGGTCGTTCCCGGTATAACGGGGGATTCGTATGCACCGGGCATTGTCCGAATATGGCGGTAATGCCGAGGGTTCCCTCAATAACACGAGTTACGCTGTTACTGACCCGGCGCGGAATCTCGCCTCCGACAGGGCGGAAGATTTCATTCTTTTTCATAAAAAATTTACACTTTGTGTAAATTTTTTATGAAAAAGATTAATCAAGTACCATGCTGCCGCAGGCGAAACCGGCTTTTGGGTCCGGCATCGGGCCGGAACAGACTGACCGCGTAACTTGTGTCAATAACACCACAGGAGGAATTTGCTATGTCTGTCGCACAAGATACGTCCGTTGAGGCCAACAAAGAACTGGCGCGCAGATTCTTTGCCGAGATCTGGAGCAAGGGGGATTTGAACACCCTCTACGAAATCCTCGCTGATGATTTCATGCTGCATTACAGTGTCCCACCCTACGATGTTAATCGGGAGCAGATGAAGGAGACCATGATCGAAGACCGCGAGGTGTTTGAGGATCTGACCTACGACATTCTCGACATCACGGGTGGGGAGAATAAGGTGGCTATTCTCTGGCGTATGCGGAGCAAGCATATTGGCGATTGGCAGGGGATTAAAGCCACCAATAAAGATGTTTCGTTGAAGGGCATGACACTCTTCACCATGAAGGATGGAAAGATCGCCGATGCGGCGGCAATCAGCGACGCACTCAGTCTGCTCACCCAGTTAGGTGCAATTAAATACGACACGAAATAAGGATGTGTAATCACTAAGGAGGATGACCATGACACCCCAGGAAAATAACGCCATCGCCATGCGCTTTTTCGATTCGGCCTGGAACAAAGGTGAGTTTCACGAGGAGTTACTTGCCCCGGATGCCCTGGATCACTCGACGGTCGGCGGCCAGAAGAAGGTGGAGCGCGGCTCGGGCAGTTTTCGCCAGATTGTCGGCATGTTTCGCTCGGCCATGCCCGATATCAAACTGACGGTCGAGGACGAAATTTTCACGGATGATAAAGTCGTGCATCGCTGGATGCTGAATGGCACCGATACGGGTGGCGTGATGGGCATGCCGCCCAGTGGCAAGCAGTTGGCGCTCACCGGCACGACGATTGTCCGCATGCGCGACGGCAAGATTGTGGAGCGCTGGGCCAACGTGGACGAACTGGGCCTGCTCCAGCAATTGGGAGTCGTGCCGCCACCGCCTGGAGCCGCGGAGCCGGTTGCGTAAGTGATGCTCAACGTGCCCGGCAGGTGCGGTAGCATAGCTGCCGCACCTGGACACCTCGAAATAGTGTGCCGGAAGCGAGGGGTATACCTGATGACAACGGACACAACTATCTCCCGGGAAGCGGCTGTCACCGCATCCTGAGCGACGTGTACAGTCTGATGCGACAACTGGACGCCATCATGTGACCGCGCATGCAATCAAGGAGGCACAGATGCCCGGAGCAGAGGGAACCCTGGCATTTGAACTGGACCACATCTTCTCATTCACCATCGGCATTGCCACGCTGGAGTCAATCGGGTTCTGCCCGGAGGGGCTGCGCACCAATGCCTATGCCACCGGGGGTACGGTGGAGGGGCCGCGCGTGCGAGGTCAGGTCCGTCCGGTTGGCGGCAACTGGCCGGTGTTACGTCAGGATGGGGTGGCCCTGATCGACTATCGCCTGACGATTGAGACCGAGGAGGGCGCACTGATCTATGTCACCTGTACCGGCGTTAGCGACTTTGGCGAAGATGCCTACCAACTGGTTGCACGCGGTGAAGGCGGGCAGTTGAGCCGCTACCGCGATCACCGCACGGGGGTGCAGTGCCACACGGCGCACCCGGAGTATCTCTGGCTCAATCGGGTGCATTGCCTGGGCATTGGGCAGTTTGATAGCCAGGAGATGACCGTACGTTATGACATTTACGTGGTACGGTAATCCCATGATACTAAGTGAGGAAATGAGCCATGAAAATCCTCGTCTTGATGGACTTGACGCCCGGAAACAGACCGGAAGATCTTGGACCCTATTTGAGGGAAGAAGCTGCTCGGGCCTGGGAGTTATACGCCGCCGGGATCTTCCGTGATATGAACTTTCGTACGGATCGACTGGGGATAGTGAACACGCTCGAATGCGCCGGCGTCGAGGAAGCCCGGGAGATTCTGAACACCCTGCCCCTGGCAAAAGCCGGATTTCTCCAGTTCGAAATAATTCCCCTGAGCTACCCGGCATTCCTGGAGAATCTCTGGGTCGCTCCTGCTGAGGTATCTCACGCAGATTAAGGTTGTCACGCAGAACACATTTATAAGAAAGCCAAGGCAAATCCATGGGGCAATTAAAATTTGATTACATTATTGTCGGTAGTGGTTCCGCCGGCGCAGTGGTAGCCAACCGACTGAGTGCAGATCCCAATGTGCGGGTGCTGCTACTGGAAGCCGGTCCGCCGGATGAGTATGAAGATGTGCGCAATGTGACTGGCTTTACCAAGCTCTGGGGAAGCGATCTCGACTGGAAGATCATGACGACCGAGCAGCCGGGACTGAATGGCCGCGCGCTGATGATAACCCAGGGGAATCTGCTGGGCGGTAGCACCCAACTGCACGCTATGATGTATGTGCGCGGCTGCCATCTGGACTATGACCAGTGGTGTGCTTCCGGCGCGGACGGCTGGAGCTACCAGGATGTGCTGCCCCATCTCAAGGCAATTGAGAACTACGACGGCGGCGCGTCGGAGTATCGCGGCGTGGGTGGCGGGCTGCATGTTCGCACCGGCTATGATCCCAACTCCGTCTCGGAGCCGTTCCTGAATGCCGCCGTGGAACTGGGTTTTGAAGGCCCGCACAGCGACTACAACGGCCCCCGCAACGAGAATATGGTCGGGCCGTTGCAATTCTCGATTACGCCCGAAGGACGGCGCGGCAGTTCGGTTGAGAGCTTTCTGCGGCCGGTCAGTGCGCGCACCAACCTGGTGATCGAGACCAATGCCCCGGTCAGCAAAGTGTTGTTCGAGGGCAAGCGCGCTGTCGGCGTGGCCTACACGCAGAATGGGCAACCGCAGCAGGCCCGCGCCGAGCGCGAGGTGATCATCAGCGCGGGAGCCTTCTTCTCCCCGCAGTTGCTGCTGCTCTCCGGCATTGGTCCGGCGGACCATCTCAAGGAGCATGATATCCCCGTACTGGTGGATCTGCCGGGGGTTGGGCAGAACCTGCAGGATCACATGCAACTGCCGGTGATCTATGGATCAAAAATCGCGGTCCCGACAACTGAGACATTATGTGGTAATATTCTCTTTACACGCACGCGCCCGGGGATGGACACCGCCAGCCCTGACCTTCAGGTTATCTTCAGCCCGACGGTACCCGGTCCACTCGCCGCCGCGATGCAGTTCCCCAATCCGGTATGCATCTTTGTAAACATTCTAGTGCGGCCTTTCAGCCGGGGTGAGGTGCGGTTGCGTTCGGCCAACCCACAGGATCTGCCGCTGGTCAATCCGAACTACCTGCAGGCCGACGCCGATGTGCAGACGCTGGTATCGGCGGTGAAGCTCTGTCGGGAACTGGCGGCCACCAGCGCCTTTGCCACCGTGAATGACGGCGAGATTGCGCCCGGTGAGGGTACGGATCTGGTGGAGTATGTCCGCAGTCAAGCCGCCACCCTCTGGCATCCGGCCGGCACCTGCAAGATGGGCCGTGATCGGCTGGCGGTGGTTGATCCGCAGTTGCGGGTCTATGGCGTCGAAGGATTGCGCGTGGTGGATGCCTCGGTGATGCCCACCGTAACCGCCGGCAATACCAACGCGCCCACCGCCATGATTGGCGATAAGGTGGCCGGCATGATCCGTGAGCGTACAACGTAACTCCACTTTAACAGTATTTCAGGAGAAACCCGCCATGAAAAACGTACCGGACACTCCGCTGGGGCGCATGTATCGCGAGCATATCCAGCACATCCTCGACAAGAATATCGACGCGCTGCTGGATCAGTATACCGACGATGCGCTGCTCATCAGCAGCTTCC
>DAOTUI010000059.1:0-30118 GCA_034437035.1 Chloroflexaceae bacterium | reverse complement strand
CGGCTCCTTATCGCCACCACCACCGCCACCATCGCCGCCACCGCCACCGCCGCCACCGCCACCGCCGCCACCGCCGCCACCGCCGCCACCGCCACCGCCGCCACCGCCGCCACCGCCATCATCGGGTGGTGCGGGTGGTATCGGTGTGGAGGTATTGACGGGTGGCACCGGTGTATTACCAGGAGGCAGGGTGTTGGTGGGCGGCACCGGTGTATCGCCCGGTTCGGTTGTATTCGTCGGCACGATTGGGGAGGTTGGGCCGTTATTTACCGGCGTATTGGTCGGCACAATCGGTTCACCCTCGCGCACATTCACCGTAATCACGGCGGACTGTTCGTTATTACCTCCACCAGTTGCATTGGCAACATTGGTGATTGGCCCTGCTGGAGCAGACTCATTCACCCGTACTCGGATCGTCACGGTGGAGGGTGAGCCATCCTGAATGGTTACATTACATACGACCGTCTGTGCAGTTGTACATGAGCCATTTGTCGCAGTTGCACTCTGGACCGAAAGGTTGCTATTGATCGGGTCCGTCATCTCAACACTGATAGGACTTGTACTGGAAGCCAGCAGCAGCACGCTGTAACTGAACTCCTGCCCCGGACTGACGGTGGAGGCTCCGGCCAGCTTCGTCACAACCAGCGGGCCTTCCGGCTCCGGGGTATTGGTCGGGCCAACCAGCGTGGGTGTAATAGTCGGGCCCTCGGATGTGGCCGTAATGGTCGGGCCCTCCGGTGTGGCCGTAATAGTCGGTTCGTTTGGATCGGTGGTTGCTGTCGGGCCCTCCGGTGTGACCGTATCGGTTGGCTCGGTCGGATCAGGTGTATTGGTTGGCTCGGTCGGATCAGGTGTATCGGTCGGTTCGGGGGTATCGGTCGGCTCGACCGGATTGGGTGTCACCGAGGGTCCTGTTGTTGATGTGACCGGTGGCTGGGGCGTATCCGTAGGAACCCGCTGCTGCAGCGATGGATCGTCCTCGGGTGATGGCTCATTCACTGGAGAAGGTTCTGCAGTCGGCTCAACCGCCGGCTGTTCCACGGGTGTATCGGCTGGTTCTTCTGAAGAGGCTGCGGTTGGCGCAGCCACTGGTTCCTCTGGAGAGGCTGCGGTTGGCGCAACCACTGGTTCCTCGGCGAGAGCCGGATCATCAACGGGAGCCTCATCTGCCGGTTGCGTAGGATCGGCGGCGGGTTCATCCGCCGTATCCGGGGGCGTATCGGTGGCAAGTTCCTGGGCCGGAGCCGGTGTCGGGTTGACCCAGCGATACGCCTCGGCGTAGAGTGGGAAGATAATCATCAAAATGCTCAATGTGAGCAGCATCACTTCCCAGAGAGTCCAGCGAACAGTCCCACGCCCTCGCCCTGGCGTGGGTTTTCGACGCCGAAAGAAAGACTGCATGTGCTATTCCTCGCTTCAGGTGAGCGGACGCGATTCCACAAGATCGGCAATGACGATCAGTCGTTGGGTGTCCCAGGCCGTGCAGGTAATCAGCGTCAGCACAGCGGTGGGGGTTGGTGCCATAACTTCGATCTGCAGTGGCCCGACGCGCTCCACAGCGCGCACGCGGTAGCCATACTGCCAGCCGCCCGCTTCAACCAGGATCGCATCCCCAATCTGGAGTTGCCCCAGGTCACGAAATACACTGCCGCGAATGCCCGCATGCCCGGCCAGGACGGTATTGCCCGTTTTGCCGGGCAGCGCCGTTCCATGATGGTAGCCGGCGGCATAGTCGGCCACCTGCCAGGCTCCATCCTGGACAAATACCTCGACAACGGATGTATCGACACTAATGGTCGGTACAACCAGCCGTTGCGGGCGCAGATCAGTCGGCTCGTCCGGTGCGGCTACGATCTGCGGTGCCAGATAGTCCGGTGCGGCCGGTGTCTGTTCCATATCAGGTGTTGTAAACGGCAGCGCGGGTAGATCTGCGCCATGCAACCCACGGGCCGGAACATCCGGCGCAGTTGGCGGTAGGGCCGGCGATGCATGCGGCCCGGATAGCGGCGCTGATGCTGCCGAGACTGCGGCACGCGCGGGTTGCTGCCGGAACTGGTACAACCAGTCACGCCCATATCCATCGAGCAACCAGTAGACAACAACAATGAGCAGCGCAACCGTCAGCAGCCGTTCCGTATGACGGAGGGCATGATCAACCCAGGTACGCAGGAGAAACGGCCTGAGCGCCAGGCGGCGTTGTGTATTGGTCGAACGTAATGCTACAGGCCGTAGTGTTTCACTGTTTTCGGGCACCTGCGAAAGCAAGAGATCATGCAACAGTTCGTGTGTTGTATGATCATGATCGGATGAGGCAGAGGAAAAATGCCTGATCACAAGCAGCCTCTTCTGAATTTCGCATGATAAATTCTGCGTGAACAGCGGTGACGCAACAACGGGAATGCGAATGGAATGTATTGCTGTCCGGCTTTAATGACAAACTGCCACGAAACTGGCCTGATTATACACTATCACTCGCACGCGTGCAATAACCCTATGCCTGTAGAATGAGCAAAACCAGGACTTTGGTCATGGGATGTGTAAAATGATACCGTATCAATGTCTGCATTGATCCAGGCGAATGTTCACCATGACGTACTAATCGGCCCTTGCGGATCAGTCATATTACGGGTAATATAGAACGTCAGAATGGTAAATGATCACCCGAGGATACACATGGGCACAGATAATCCGGCAAACCAGTTAGACAACACTGATGATCAGCACATCCAGCCATCGCACGTAGGTCAGGATAGTGGAACCCGGCTCCGTCATGCTCTGGCAAATCTTGGGCTGTTTTTTGAGGCTGCCCGCGAACGCGATCCGATCCCGTCACTCCAGGAGATTGCCGGCGATCTGCTACTAACGGACGATCTGGAAATTGCAATTCCTGCCGGGGCCGGCCCGGTGCAGTATGATGATGCGCGAACGCTGGCCCTACCGATTACATTCGGCGGACGCCCGATCGGTCGTCTGCGGATGCAGCGTAAGCAGGCATTTGATGCCGAGGATCGTACGATCGCATTCATGATCAGTCAGATTATCAGTGTGGTGCTGGAACAGTCGTCGCTGCATGGGCAGATCGAGCAGTATCACCAGCAGGCACGCGCCAACGCCGACACGCTGGAACAACTGCTTATTTTTAAACGCCAGATTGTTGGTGGGGTCACTGATCCGTTGCATATTGCCCTGCTGCTGGCGACGCAGGTGCCCGAGATGGTGGGCGGCGACCGCGCCAGTCTGTTGATTGTGCCGGAGGATCAGCCCGATGTGCCCCAACTGGTGTTGAGTAACGGTACCATTGCCTCGCTCGAACGGGCCCGCGAGGTTCGCGATACCGGGTTGGCCGGGTTGGTCTTCCGCGAACGCCGGCCGCTTGTTATTGACGAGACCGAGACCGATCAGCGCTGGCTGTCGATGTCGCTCAAGTCGTTTGAGGCGCCCTCCCGCTGCGCTATGGCTGTGCCGGTCGTCTGGGCCGATCAGGTACTCGGCGTGTTGACCGTAACCACAACCCAGTCACGCCTGTTTGATCCATCTCATCTTAATCTACTGGAACTGGTTGCGCATAATGTGTCGCTGGTGCTGCACAGTGCAACACTGAATGAACGGCTGGGAAAGTTAATGCGGTTGCTGGCGGAGGCCATGCACGAGCTGCATGCGCCGCTTCATTCAACCCACCAGACACTGCAACAACTCCTGCCGGAAGGTCCGGATGTCTCCGCTGACACGCGGATATCGGTCACTGTGGGTGACCTGCGGACGCTGGCTGCGGCACTGGACCGGATCAGCAGTACCACGGAGCAGATCCAGCGTGCCCATGATGAACTGCTGGCCCTGCAACAGACGGTAGCGGCGACACACCTGCCCGGAGAGACCACGCCGGACACGCCGAACCCGGAGGGCTGATCGCTTTTCTGGAGACGTGCCCATCGCAGGTAGACTGCAGACTACACCTGCTGTTTTTCTTTCGCGTGCAGCGCATGCGCAATACCGGCTTGCAAACTGCCGCGTGTATCGATTCCACTCAGATCAATCCTCAGATGCACAATTGTCTGGGCAATTTCCGGCCCGATGCCGGTCAGTAGCACCTGCGCGCCCAGCAACCGGACGGCCTGCGCGGCGCGGATAATGGCGCCGGCAACCTGCGTATCAATCACCTGCATCCCGGTAATGTCCAGGATCAGCATGCGGGCCTGGTAGCGTGCCACTCCTGCAAGTAGCGCCTCCAATACCTGCTGCGCACGCCGGGAGTCAACTACACCGATAAGCGGCATCATGACAACACGGTCGGTAATTGGGATCAGCGGCGTTGAGAGTTCGCGCAGGGCCGCCTGTTGCACGTCGATAATCTGCTGCTGCAGCTCGGCCCGCGCATCCTCCGACTGTTTCGCACTGGTCATATCACGGTTAATAACCGCAATCGCCTGGGTCGCCCCCCGCTCATCCCAGAGCGCAAACAGCGATGACTGGACGGGAAAGCGGCTGCCGTCGTGCCGCTGATTGACGCTCTCACCGTACCAGATGCCGGTTTTACGCACCGTCTGCATCCCTTCGGATGCACATGACTCGGCCTCGGGTGCGACTGTTGCGCCAAGGTGCATCCCAACCGTTGCATCGCCATACCCATACATAGCGTGGTAGGCCGGGTTCGCGTAGGTCACCTCCCCTTCCATATCAGTGACGGCGATCGCATCGGGAGCATTCTCGACCAGCGCCTGAAAGGTACGCAACTCGTCCGCCATTTGTTTGCGTCCGCTAATATCTCGCGCAAAGATGCAGAGAAAGGCTTTCTCGTCAAATTCCAGATAATTGGCGGCAATTTCGACCGGCAGCAGGCGTTCTGCCTTGCTGCTATGCAGCGACTCGAAGGTGAGCGCGCCATACTTGCGGGTCGCTTTCCAGGCCACCTCCCAGGTCTCCTCGGTCATCTCCAAATCAATATCGACAACCCGTTTGGTCAGCAGTTCTGCATGCGCGTAGCCCAACCGTTGACACGCGGTATCATTGACATAGCGGTGACGACCAGTTGCGTCAACCCAGTAGACGCTGTCGCCGCAGTGATCCAGGCAGAACTGCGCCAGCCGCAGTTGCTCCTCCGTCTGTCGCTGCCTGGTGATCTCCGTCACCAGACCAGCAGTCGCAACCAGGGTTTCCCCGGCAGCATAGAGGGGAAAGCCGGACACCCGAAAGTGCCGCGTTTCACTCCCGTGACCAACCGTTGCCTCCAGTTCAACCGGCTGCCCCGTTGCGCTGACCTGCTGTGCGGCGGTGTGCCAGGTTGCCTGCACCTCGGCGGGGAAATGCGCCAGATCCGCGCTGCCGTTGACTGCCGCTGGAGCCGTCTGTTCTACGATGGCATACTGGTCTGTCAGCAGAGTGTACCCGCGCAGATCCTGCACAATCAATGTTGCCGGGATGTGAGCGATCACGCCCTGCAAGATGGAGCGCAGATCAACTACCGGCGTTGCAGCAGGCATCGGCCCGGCCTGCTGCTCGAGTTCGGCGATACGTTGCTGTAAACGGGCATTCTCAGCGTGCAGGGTCTGGATTGTCTCAACGTCGCTGGTCATGGTATACCTCCATAGTGCTGCTCTGGCGTAACCCTGGTCAACCGGCACGGCACCTTATCCGGAAACCGGCGCGCCGATACTCGGGCGTATAATGGCAATCTCCCGCGCCACGCAAAGCGCCGACAGATTTCCACCAGCAAGTATACCAAAGAATAGTAGCGTTTTATGTATACTATAAGCTATAGTATTTGTGGAAATGGGGTTTGCTGAAGTGCGAAGCAATCCTGCCGGCAGGCGCGGGCGCGATTACCGGATCGGCCGAGCAACCTGCCGGCAAGTATACGCACAAAGGTTGCTGGAACAGGCCACAACCCTTTGAGTGCCGCATAACCGGATTGAATGGAGTGACGTGGAGAGGAAACGGTAAACCAGCGTTCTGTTTGTACCGATTTTTGGGTAACACAAAGGCCGCTGCTGAAGCGGCCTTTGTGCGGAGGTCAATGTGAACTACTAGACTGCCACACGCCCACATTGTAGTCGCTAACCGGCAAAAACGTATCGGCCATGGGGCTAGAGTGCCGCCTGGTCAACTGACCAGGAGATAAATCAGGAGTGCCGGCCCCGTTTATGGTGCTGAAGGTAGCACATCCTTGCGGATAGTGGTATCATAATGGGGAAACCACGGTGGAAGCGAAAGATCTTTTACCTCCTACAAAACGAAACTCTTTTTGCATGCGATATAATGTATGAATGATACACAGGAACCCGTCATCAAACGCGATCTGTCGCTGTCAATGACCCAGGCCAATCTCTGCACGCTGATCGCAATCCTCCCACCCATTGCGCTGCTGGGTCTGCTTTTTTATCTGCTCTGGGGGGAAGCAGCGTTCTGGCGGGGCTGGTTTGTTCTGTTTGGCAATATTGGGATCGCCCTGCTGCTCATCGTCGGCGGAATTGTTGTTCATGAACTGATCCACGGTGTCACCTGGATGCTCAGCGGTAACAAACCACGCAGTGCCGTCAAGTTTGGTTTTCAATTCAAGACCCTGACGCCTTATGCCCACTGCACCGAGCCGCTTGAGGTCCGGGCCTACCGGCTGGGTGCGCTAATGCCCGGCTTGCTGTTGGGAATTGTCCCGCTTCTGGCCGGCATGGTTACCGGCAGCGGCGCGCTGACGATCTTTGGCCTCTTCTTCACGCTGGCTGCCGGTGGGGATTTTCTCATTTTGTGGACACTCCGCTCGGTGCAACCGGGCGCACTGGTGGAGGATCACCCGACCCGCGCCGGCTGTTATGTGCTTGAACTGCAACCTTCAGAGTAGATGCGGTTTGCAGCCGTGCCTACTGGTAAGCCCCTGGTAAGCTCGCTATGCTACGCTGGAAAAGGAGGACGGCGTATGTTTGGCATCAATGGACTGCTCTACATTCCGCAGTATATCAGCCAGGTGGAGCACGATCAACTGCTGGGAACGGTTGACGCGCAGCCCTGGCGTACCGACCTGGCACGACGGACGCAGCACTACGGCTATGTGTATGACTACCGCGCTAGAAAGGTCGATCCCTCGGCGCATCTGGGGGATCTTCCGGTGTGGCTGCAACCCATCGCCACGCAACTCTGCAGCGATGGCCTGATGCCCGCCGCCCCCGACCAGGCCATCATCAATGAGTATACATCCGGACAGGGGATCGCCGACCATATTGATTGTGTGCCCTGCTTTGACGATGTTATCGTGAGTCTCTCGCTGGTTGCGCCAGTGGTGATGGACCTGAAGCGCCAGGAAGAGCAGGTTGCGATCTTGCTGGAGCCGTGCAGTCTGCTGCTGTTGCGTGGAGAGGCGCGCTACCGCTGGACGCACGGTATCCCCCGGCGTCGGCAGGACCGGGTTGCAGATGGGGCGCTCTCCCGGCAACGGCGTGTTTCGATCACCTTTCGCAAGGTCATTCTTGAGTCATAGCCTTGGAAGAACAGAGAACCAGGGAGACCTGAAAAAATTATTCCAAGAGTACATCTCTATGATTGTTCTCAGTTCTCAGTTCTCAGTTTTCAGTTCTCCGTCCTCTGTTCTTCTCCGGTTACAATTTAGCAACAGTAACAGTATAACAATCAAAAATCATTGACTCCGTTCATTTCACCATGCTAGGATAATCGCGCGTTACAGGATACAGTTGCAGCAGCAGCGGAGTAGAACATTGAAATCAGCATTCCAGGTAGGATTCTTTCTTGCGGTGATGCTACTGGTACTGATGCCGCTCGAAACCGGAGCCCGCCGACATCAGGCGTTCATGGAACGTCCGCGACAGTCACTCTATCCCGGTGCCAACGACGATGATCTGCTGGGGGTGCATACATTTCTGGATGCGCAACCGGGTCCATTAAAACACTACCAGCAGAATGAGCAGAGCGCGGCAACGATTATCGAGAATAACAGCCTCTACTATGGGATTAGCCCGCGTCTGCACCTGGCGCTCCTGGAGACGGTCGGCAGCCTGTTGAGCGATGCGCATCCCCCGGATACGCTCATTCAGCAGCCCTTTGGCCCCGGCGGACCCACCGGCTTTGCCGCCCAGATCGAGTGGGCCAGCCGCGAGTTGCGCGCCGGACTTGGTCCCTACGAAGATCCACCCACAATCCGTTTTGAAGACGATGTTACAGTCACTCTGACCCTGGAGCAGGCTCCGGAGGGTGTAGCAGTTCAGCGCTTCCTGGCAATCGGGCGCAGTTCTACCGAGTGGCGCGCCCTGGTCGAGCGGTTTGGACAGGTCTTTACCGACTATTTCCAGAATGAACTGCCCGATCTGGTTCCGCCGCCCACCGCCTTTACCGGATCGGGCTTTCTCCATCTGCCCTGGCCGGAAGGTACCCGTGTGGTTCACCTGGCATACTTTGACCATGTCTACCCGACGGTCGATACCGGCGGTGATGACAACGACCGGGTGATTACCTACCTGGGCGAAAGCAGCGTGCAGTACAACTCCCATGACGGGCACGACTACTACTTCCCCGATCAGCCGATTGGCACGCCGATCCGGGCAGCAGCGCCGGGTGTGGCCTATGCCCGCACCCACCGGGGCAATGGCGTGGTTATCCTACATGCCGACGGCTACGAGACGGTCTACTGGCACCTGGATGAGTTTGCGCCGCTCTTTGACGGGCATATCGACAGCAACCATGGGATCCGGGTTGATACCGGGGAGACCCTGGGCACCAGCGGCACGACTGGCTTTGTCTACGGCTCGCCTCACCTGCATTTCGAGGTGCGCCGGCATGGGCGGCAGGTAGACCCCTACGGCTGGTATGGTCCGGGGCGTGATCCCTGCGCCGCGTATGCCGGGTGTGCCGCCGGTACCTGGCTCTGGCATAGTAGCCTGCGTGGCACCTATGACTTTACCCCGCCCGATGACCGCTCGGAGACGGAGCGCAGACTGGAAGAACTGGCAACCCCCGATCATACTGCGCCGATTGGCACGCTCAGCATTAATCCGCCCGATGACCTGCTCTTCCTGGCGCGCTTCGACGAGCATGTGCTTCAGACGGTCGGCCATGGCTTCCCGACGTATGATGCATTGGTTGGCTTTGATACCGGCCGGTATGGACAGAGCGTGCTCCTCCCGCCGGGTGCCGGGCTGACCTACCCGATCAGCAATAACCTGACGCTGAAGACCGGCAGCATCAGCCTGTGGGCGCATCTGCCGGAGCACTACCCCAGGAACAGTATTGAGCGGCACTATCTCTTCGCAGCCGGCGCCAATCCAGATGATGCAGACGATATTTACCCCGGCACACTGGCGCTGCGACGTGATCTACTGGGCCCCGCTGGAACACCCCGCTGGAACTTCTGGACTACGCCCCAGGAAGGCGCGAACGAGCGGCATGATCTGACGGTGCCTGATACGCTGGAACCGGGCTGGCACCACTTTGTGATTACCTGGGACGCAGAGCGGGGCCACAAGGCGCTCTACCTTGACGGAGAAGAGGTTGCCACTGCCCGTAATGTCGTATTCCCGGTTGATGTCGGGCCGGTGCTCCAGATTGGTCGTTTCACCTACGGCGGCAGCCAGAGCGGGATGCGGATGGATGAACTGGCGATCTTTGAGCGGCAACTCGCAGAAGATGAGATTGCTGACCTGGCCCGCGCCGAGACGCCACTGCCCGCCAGTGCCGATGAACTGGTTGAACCGCTTATCCAGGTGGATACGAATGCGATTGATAACACGGGTGGGATTGTGGCACTGCAACTGGGGCTGGATGGCAAGTGGGAAGATCCCCAACCCTACTACGATAATTTCCGCTGGCGTATTCCGCCGGTTGAGGGCATGCATGTCCTGGGAGTGCGTTACTTCGACCGCACGAGTAACAGCACGCAGCTTACCCAGACCTTTACCCTGAACCTGCCGCCACAGGGCAGTGTGCAGATGACCGCCGATACCGGCGTAACGGCGACGCTGGTGATCTCAGCCACCGATGCCCAGGAGCCGATCCGTATGCAGATCAGCGCCGACCCCGACTTTGACGATGCCAGTTGGCAGCCCCTGCGCCCCCGACTGGAGTGGCAATGGCCGGACGGTGACAACAGTAGCGCGCATGATACGCGCCGCACCAGTGCTGCTCCCGATGCACGGATACTCTACGTGCGCTTCCGCGATGATGAAGGACAGATCTCCGCACCACTTGAGGTAACGCTCCTGCAAGAGAAGATGTACCTGCCGCTAATTATGCGTGGTGAGTGAGCCACGACCGCCGAAGCGGCGTAGTCCGCAAAACCAATCAGGGCGTGACGGTGGATGCCGTCACGCCCTGTATATCTATCAGACCTGAAGGTACTATCACATAACGATGCTACCCTCAATATGGCCTGGGAATCTCTTAAGACTGCATGGTCAAAATCAGTCGAGATACCCATGCAGGCGCTGCCCCACGCTGGGATGCCGCAACCGGCGCATGGCTTCGGCCTCGATCTGGCGGGTGCGCTCGCGGGTAATACCAAAGGCCACCCCGACCTCTTCCAGCGTGCGGCGCTTGCCGTCCATCAGGCCATAGCGCAACAGTAGGATCTTGCGCTCCCGCTCCGGCAATTCGTTCAACGCCTGGGACAACTCCTGCTGGAGCATATTCTGTGCTGCGACCTCCATCGGTGTTTCGAGATTCTCATCGGCCAGCATTTCTTCGATGCGGCCTTCTTTGTCGTTGTTGAGCGGTTGCTCGATGGAAATTGGCTGCGTTGAGGCGCGCAGTAACCGCTTCACCTTGCGCAGGCTCATGTTCATCGTGCCGGCGATCTCTTCCGCCGTCGGCTCGCGCTCCAGGGTCTGTTCAAGTTGGTAAATCGCACGGCGCAAGTGGGAAATCGACTCGCTCAGATGTACCGGCAGCCGGATCAGGCGGCTCTGTTCAGCAATGGCGCGGGTTACGGCCTGGCGAATCCACCAGGTAGCATAGGTCGAAAAGCGATTACCCCGCTTGTAGTCAAACTTCTCTACCGCCCGCATCAGGCCGATATTGCCTTCCTGCACCAGATCCATAAACGGCATGGCGCTGTTGATATACTTCTTGGCAACACTGACAACCAGGCGCAGGTTGGCCTGAATAATCTGGCGGCGCGCATCATCGGCATGGATAATATCCTGCTCCAGGGCAACGCGTTCCTGCCAGGAAGCGTACGCTTCGTTATCCAGCAGCGTACGCGCCTCCTTGCCCCGTTCAATCTGCTTCGCCAGGGTTACTTCTTCTTCGGCGGTCAGCAGGCGTACCTGGCCGATCTCCTGGAGATAGAGTTGCACCGAGTCATGCAGCGGCCCGGCAACATCGACCTCCTCGGCATCGGTGGCCTCTTCTGCTTCGGCTTCGATGTCTTCCGACGATGGTTCCTCCTCCCATCTGTCCGGCTCCTGGGGGTCTCTGAACTGGTTCTTGGACTGTGACGTTCTGGCCACGTTTACCTTTTGGAAGACATTCACGATAGTTTTCTCCCGGATAGCCCCAATCTGGCTGGAAGCTAACCTATGGTGTTGGTAGCGGCTTGCACCGTTTCCCACACTGATACTAATACTCGAACGTTGTTGTAGAATGATACCGTCTCACGTAGATATTACGTAAATATGTGCGATCCGGATGTATCACTTCACAGGCTTTGCAAAGAATTTGCACATATCTACCGGACAGTAGGGCGTATCGCAGTTGCCAATCTGAGCCGCTATTGCGTCTATCGTAGCGACTATGGCGCGCTATTTCTATACTGGTTAACTGCGGTTTAACCCTGGTTTTCGTGCGAAAAGTGTGCAAGCATCTCTGTAAACCCTGCTAACATCGTCTCGCCGGTCCGCGATAATGTTACGCTGCCGCCGCCCATGCCTGCGCATCGACAATCTGCCCGGTCTTGCCGCGCGGCGGTTGCGCAGCCAGGGCGACTGCGGCGGCGGCGATACTATCGGTAGGCAGCAGGCCCTTTGTCGCCTCAGGCACGGTCTCGCGCACCATACGGGTGTTGGCGAACCCGCCGGGATGCAGCAGATTGACGTTGATACCGTGACGGCGCACCTCCTTTGCGAGTACGCGCGTCAGTCCTTCAACGCCGTACTTGGCGGAACAGTAGGCAGCAAATCCCGGCATGGCGATGCGGTCAAGGGGCGCGCCTATGTTGATAATATTACCGTATTGCTGCTCAATAAAGTATGATAAAAACCGTTGCGTTACCAAATACATACCTTTTAGCAACGTAGCGAAGACCGCATCCCACATCTGTTCGCTCGTCTCCTGGAACGGCATCCGCAACCCGATGCCTGCGCTGTTCACCAGAATGTGCGGAGCACCAAATGTCGCGTGGGTCTGCGTAACCAGATGCTCGACCTGATCCGCCTGGCGGATATCAACCTGCACCGGCAGAGCGCGTTGACCCAGTTCTTCAACCAGCCACGCAGTCTCAGCTATCTCATCGGCGCTGCGGGCGGCGGCCACAACTGCAGCCCCTTCGCGGGCGTAGGCGATGGCAATCGCCCGACCCAGACCCCGGCCGGCGCCGGTAATAACGGCGGTCTTTCCTGATAATCGCATTGTGCCTGATCCTTCCAGGGTACTCGCGGAGTTATCCGCCGAGTACCGGCTATATGGGAACCGCCAGGGCAGTTACATTCTCATGGGTACCGTTTTTCAGCAGGGACGCGCTTCCGTGCATCCGCTGAAGGCAACCACACCCGGCGGCATGCTCTTTCCAAAAGCTGTGCAGGTTGTCGGACAACTGTCAGGATGCTGGTTTAGACGTTGACAACGCACAAAAGGGTGCAGTTCGGGTTGAACGATCCACGACCGTCTGCACAATGTATGCACAGCCTTTGCTCTATTTTAGCACAGTTTTTGCCCGGATTCTGTCCACAGTTTGATACAATCTGGTAATCATTCCGACATCGCCGGGGAATATTTCAGAAATCGGTTATAATATGCACGCCCGCGCGTCTAACCATACCTGCTACCAGGAGACATCCGCAACCGGGCGAGACACGTAGTGTATACAGAGCGACATCGCTCTGCTGTATCGAGGTCTGGCGTTTGATTAAGATACGCGAGCGTATAACCGACCTTTCAGTGCTTGATGACGAGGCTTTAATGCTTCAGGTGGCCTCTGGGAATAGCCGTGCCCTGGAGTTGCTCTATGATCGCTATTCCCGGGTGGTGTATGGGCTGTCGCTGCGCATGCTGGCAAATGCCGAACTGGCGGAAGATGTTGTTCAGGAAGCATTCTGGCGGGTCTGGCGGCGCAGTTCTACATTTCGGGCCGGGCAGGGGCAGTTTACCGCCTGGCTCTTTGGGATTGCGCACAACCTGTGCATTGATGAACTCCGCCGCCAGCGCTCACGGCCAACGCCTGTCTACGACAACAGCGAGAACCCGGTGTTGCTCACAATGCCGGACGATGATCAGGATGTTGACGCATTGACCTGGCAGGCCGAACAGCGTCGACTGATCGTTGCCGCCCTGCACGAGTTACCGCCGGATCAGCGCGCGGCGATTGAACTGGCATATTTTAAAGGGCTATCACAGCGCGAGGTCGCGGAACATCTGGGTGATCCGCTGGGCACAGTGAAAACGCGGATTCGCCTGGGGCTACAAAAACTTCGGCAGTTTCTGCATACGCATGGAATCGGTCAGGACGACCGCTAGAGACTGTAGCAGCAATGACAAATCGAGATGACCAGCATACCCATGATCTGCTTGCTGCTTATGCTCTGGACGTGCTTGACGCCGATGAGGTAGCGCACGTCGAAGCATATCTTGCAGAGACAGAGGGAAGTCAGGCGGAGCTAGAGGCGCTCCGCGCTGTGGTGGCGCGGTTGCCCTATGCCGCCCAGCCGGTTGAGCCACCCTCCCGGGTGCGCCGGCAGCTTTTTGCGCGTGTTGCTGCGAGTCGCACCGATGAACCGGAAGGGCCGTCGGAACTGCCGGCTGAAACATTGGGCGAATCACAGGATGAACTGGATGATGAGCCCCGTGCAGCGCGGACGCGCCCGCCCGGAATGGCCGATGCGCGCCGCTTTCTGTTGCCGCCGGCCGCCGCAGCTATGCTGCTCCTCTTCATCGGCATGGGCACGCTGCTCTATGTCCAGCAGACGCGCATGTTGGCTCTCGCGCAGTCCAACCAGGAATTGGCAACCAATGTCGTGGAGATGCGGCAGGCGCTGGCCGAAACTGACGCAACCCAGGTCGCCCTCGCTGCGGATCTGGCCCTGGCCCAACAAGACCTGAACCAACTGGCGACTCTGTTCTCTACCGAGCAGCAGGTCTTTACCTTTGTGACGGCTCCCGGTGTTGCCACGCGCCAGCTTTTACCCGTTAACCTGATGACTGATGCCGATGGCGCGATGTACATGCGTCCGGGACAGCGCAAGGCTGTGGTACTCTTCCGAGGCTTGACTCCGCTGGAACCGGGGCAGGTCTACCAGTTCTGGCTGGCCGATGGCGAGATTGAGGTCGCTGCCGGGACGGTTACAGTTGATCCCGATGGCCTGGCGCGCCTCTGGTTGGAAGCACCTGACGTGGTGAACCACTTCAATGAGGTGATGCTGACCGTTGAGTCTGATCCGGACAGTGTAGAACCAACCGGCGTTGTGGTGTTGGAGGGATCGTTGTAGCGATGTAACCTCTTTTGTTTGCGCCCGGCAACCCCTGCGAGGTTTCTTTGTACTTCACGCATGATAAACTCAGGCTACGCATACCCGAAATATGCGCCGCTGCGATACGCACCCCCCGATCCATTACCGAGGTGTATACCTGTCCCGCGTCCGGTCCAACCCACACCGGCACCATGGCGCCGGCGCCCGCCGCCGCTGATCCTGCCTGGCGACCCTTGCATCCCGGCGACCGCTGGGGTGTTGCACCGGGAGCCGACCCGAACGTGCTGCCGCGCCGCCTGGACTGGAATATTCCTGCCGATGGCGGCAGCACCCACTGGCTGCGCATCACGTTGTGCATTCCCGCTGAGTGGCGTGATCAGTCGGTCTGGCTGAACCTGGCCGGGGCGGGCCAGGCGCATGCCGGCCTCGAAGCGATCGTCTACCTCGACGGTGCGGCCCTGGCCGGGATTGATGATTTTCACCGTAGTGTGCGCTTACCGCCGGCAGCCTACACCGGCACCCACGAACTACTGTTCCGCTGCGCCCTGCCTTTCCCACACCTGTTCGGCGGCCTCAGCCTACAGCTCCGCGATGAACGGATTGCCCAACTGGGGCAGATGCTGTACACCCTGCTTGACGTCGTCGAAACCTATCCGGAACATGATCCGTTTCGCCATGCGCTGCTGGAGCAACTCAACGCTGCCTACAACACGCTGGATCTGCGTACGGGCCGGCAGAGTGCCGCCTTCGCTACTTCCGCCTATGCCGCCCTGTCCCAGCTCCAGCAGTGGCTCAACGATAACGTGCAGGCACCAACGGATAGCGTACTGCAACCGAAACTGCTTGCCACCGGCCATGCTCACCTGGATGTCGCCTGGCTCTGGCCGCTCTGGCGCACCCGGCAGAAGGTCGCACACACCGTTGCCACGGCGCTGCACCTGATGGAGCGCTACCCCGACTACCACTTCAGCATGAGCCAGCCGCAGGTCTACGCCTACCTCAAACAGAACGATCCGGCACTCTACGCCCGGCTCAAGCAACGCGTAGCCGAGGGTCGCTTTGAGCCGGTCGGGATGATGTGGCTGGAAACCGACTGCAACATCCCCAGCGGCGAGTCGTTGGTACGCCAACTGCTCTTTGGCGCGCGCTTCTTCGCCGAAGAGTTTGGCATGCAGAACCATATCATCTGGCTGCCGGATGTCTTCGGCTACAGTGCCGCGCTGCCGCAACTGATGCGCAGTTGCGGGATTGACTGTTTTGTCACTACCAAAATAAGCTGGAACCAGTTCAACCGGATGCCCTGCGACACCTTTCGCTGGCGCGGGATCGATGGCAGCGAGGTGCTGGCCCACTTCATCACCGCATCGGATCAGCCGGTGCGCCATCCCAGCGAGCCTCAGGACTACACCTATGTCGGGCGGATGACGGCCCGCGAGGTGGCGGGTACCTGGAACCACTACCGCCAGCAGGCTATCAACAACGAATTGCTCTACATTTATGGCTGGGGTGATGGCGGCGGCGGACCAACCGTGGAGATGCTGGAGGCGCAGCAGATCCTGGCGGCGCTGCCCCGGCTGCCCCAGGTACGTCCGGGCCGTGTCGATCACTACTTTGAGCGGCTCTACCGGCGCGTCTGGCATGATCCGCGTCTGCCGGTCTGGGTGGGCGAACTCTACCTTGAGTACCATCGCGGCACCTACACCAGCCAGGGTCGCACCAAACAGGCCAACCGGGCGGCGGAACTGCTCTACCGCGAGGCCGAGTGGCTGAATGCCTGGGCGGTCACGCTGGGAGCGGAGAATCAGCAGGCGGTGCTGAATGCGGGCCGGCAACTGATCCTGCTGAACCAGTTTCATGACATTCTGCCCGGCAGCAGTATCGCCCAGGTCTACACCGATAGCAATGCCGACTATGCCGAGGTACAGCGTATCGGCCGGCAGGTCAGCAGCAGCGCCATCGCGCATATCCTGCGCAACCAGCCGGGGCCGGCCTCCACGCCGGCACACGCCGCACCCGCTAATGCGCTGCTGGTCTTCAACAGCCTGCCCTGGAAACGGCGTGATGTGGCGCGCATCGATCTGAACGCCGCCGATACCCCGCATCTCATCAGCGCCGATGATACCCCGCTGCCGACCCAGGTAATCGAAACGCTTGCAGGACAGCGCCGGCTCCTGTGCGAAATCAGCGTGCCCGCCTATGGCTTCACCCGTACCGCCTGCCGGGCTGCGGAGAGCAACTCCAGGGAGTTACCCGCCGGCGGAAGCACCACCCTCACGGCGCAACCGGCTATCCTCGCTAACGATGAGATCCGTCTGGAACTGGATGATCGGGGCGAAATCGTCTCGCTGTACGACCGGCGCTATGACCGGGAAATCATCGCCCCCGGCACAACCGGCAACCAGCTTGTGGCCTACGAGGATCGCCCGCTCAAGTGGGATGCCTGGGATATCGATCCGTTTTATCTCGAGAAACCCTACCCGGTACATGACATCCTGGACTGGCGCGTGGTTGAGACGGGACCGCTACGCGCCGCAATCGAGATTACCCGACGACTCGGGCAGAGCCGGATCAGGCAGCGCATCTGCCTGTGGCACAATCAGCAGCGCATTGACTTTCTGACCGAGGTTGACTGGCAGGAGCGGCAGACGCTGCTGCGCACGCTCTTTCCCCTGCAGATCAATGCCACTCGCGCCACCTGCGAGATCCAGTTTGGCGCGGTGGAACGGCCCACCCACCGCAACACCAGTTGGGATGAGGCGCGCTTCGAGGTGTGCGCGCACCGCTGGGTTGACCTGAGCGAGGGCGACTATGGCGTGGCGCTGCTCAACGATGGCAAATACGGCCACAGCCTGCACCACAACACGCTGGGACTCTCGCTGCTCAAGGGCGCGATCCATCCCGACCCGGATGCCGACCGGGGCATGCATTGCTTTACCTACAGCCTGCTGCCGCACCCCGGCGACTGGCGCGTGGGCCAGGTTGTGCGCCACGCCTACGCGCTGAATGTGCCGCTGCGCGCCATTATGACCAGCAACAGCGTACCGCTTCCCAACAGAGCACAGGATCAGACTCTAGCGGAGCAACGCGTCTCATTTGTCAACACACCCACGGAACATATTGTTGTCGAAACAATTAAGCAGGCCGAAGATGGGGATGGGTTAATTGTGCGATTGTATGAAGCGCATAACCGGCGGGGGCCGGTGCGCCTGGTGTTTGGGCAATCGGTTGCCGGCGCTGTCGAAGTAGATCTGCTGGAGCGGCTGGTTGGCCCGGTTGAGGTTTCAGGGCACCAGGTACGCTTCGACGTACGTCCGTTTGAGGTTAAAACGCTACGGGTGCATTTGGGGGAGAAGAGATAAAAACGTATCTTCTCAATAACACGCCTTACGCGGTTGCTCACCCGAAAGGAAATTTCGCCTCCGGCAGGGCGGAAGATTCCATTCTTTTTCACAAAAATTTTGCACTTCGTGCAAAATTTTTGTGAAAAACATCAAAAAGTACCATGCTGCCGCAGGCGATTCTGCCGTTCACCGGGTGAAACGCCCGGTTTGATGAACCACCGCGTAACTCGTGTCAATAATCCAGGGTAAACACAAATTCCGCCAAGCGTCGATGGCTTTCTGATGGGATTTGTGTTTTCGTTTTTCAACCTCCGCCCGTAATTATTGAGAAGATACATAAAAACGCCGGGGCCGGTCTTCAAACCGGCCCGGAGAAGAGGCAGAATTACGCCTGCAGATCAACCACAATCCGGCCACGAACCTGGCCCTCGAGGATCTGTCGGCCGTAGGCGGGAACATCTTCCAACTTAACCACCTGCGTCATCGGCTCAAACGCCGAGCGGGGCAGATCCCGTGCCAACCGGGACCAGGCTTCCTGACGGCGCGGTTTGGGGCAGACCACCGACTCAACCCCCAGCAGGTTGACCCCCCGGAGAATGAACGGCAACACCGTGGTATTCAGCGTGATACCACCGGCATTGCCACATGCGGCAATGCTGCTATTGTAAGCCATCGAGCGGATCACCCCGGCCAGCGTATCGCCACCGACCGTATCAACCGCCGCGTCCCAGCGCTCTTTCTCCATTGGCTTGCCGGCAGCCGACAAGACATTCCGATCAAGAATGTCATGCGCGCCCAACTCTTTCAGATAGGCGTGTGTTTCGGTGCGCCCGGTTGCCGCCACCACCTTATAGCCCAGGTTCGCCAGCACCGCCACGGCCACGCCCCCGACGCCGCCACCCGCGCCGGTCACCAGCAACTCGCGCTCCATCGTCGGCACCAGGCCATGCTCCTCCAGCGCCAGCACACAGAGCATCGCCGTTAACCCGGCCGTACCGATGCTCATCACCTGCTGCAGATCCAGACCCTCCGGCAGCGGCACCAGCCACTCCGACCTGACGCGCGCCAGTTGCTCATAGCCGCCCCAGTAGCGCTCACCGACGCCCCAGCCGGTCAGAACAACCCGGTCGCCGGGCTTGTAATCCGGGGAGGCCGACTCGACCACCGTCCCGGAGAAGTCGATCCCCGGCACCATGGGATAGCTGCGAACAATCTTTCCTTTGCCGGTCAGGGCCAGGCCATCTTTGTAGTTCAGGCCCGAATAGGCCACCGACACCAGAACATCACCTTCGGGCAGATCATCCTTTGACAATGTCTGTATCGACGACTGAACCTCACCCGCTTGTTCATTTAATACCAGGGCTTTGAAACTCTCAGTAGTCATCTTTCCTCCTCACAGCGGCAATAGCTCTTCTACCGGCACGAGCCGCAACGAACCAGTTGGACAGGCACGTACACAGGCCAGGTCATCGTAGCCATGGCATAAATCGCACTTATCAGCGCGGTAGGGATAGGTTGGTACCGACTCCGGGATCGACAGCGGTGAACCCCAGCGCTGCTTGAGCGCATCCCACAACTTGCCGAGCGGCCCATCGAACTGTTGCGCCGTCGGCACGCGGGTTACGGCATCGTAGGGGCAGGCCGGAATACATGCCCCGCAGCCGGTACACTGGTTGTTGATAATCAGGACGCCATGACCATTCCAGACCAGGGCTTCTTCGGGGCAGGCTTCCACACACTCCGCGCCGACGCGGCACTGACGACATGCATCAACCACTTCCTGGTTGTCTAACCGCACTCCATCCAGACGTAACCGGGGTTGCCCATGCCGTTCCGCGCAGGCATCCAGACAGATGGTACAGTTCGGCGGGCACAACTGGGGATTGCGTACCAGTAGATGACTCCCGCGCAGCAGCCCGCGCTCGACAATCATCTGGACCTGCTGCACTTGATCATCGTCCTGGCGCAACCGCTCATTGTTGGCGCGCCGCTCCTCCGCCACCTCGCGGATCTGCTCCTCCAGTTCGGGGGAGTGCGTGAGCAGGATATCAAAATCATCAGCGGGCAGGGCCAGCAGTTCAACCGGCGTCAAAGCCCGCACATTGGCGGTATGCCGCCGGTCGGAGAGTAATCCCATTTCACCAAAGAAATCGCCTTCGTTGAGCGAGGCAATAGTTTGCGTATCGCGCTCAACCAGTGCCTGCCCCGACACAATCAGGTAGAGCGCTTCGACCCGCCGGCCGGATCGGACAATCACCTTGCCGCGTGGGTGATGTTGTGGTTGCAGCAACTCGGCCAGGAGCAACCGCTCAACCGGCGAGAACTGGCTCAGGAGCGGCACCCGCGCCAGGGTACTCTCAACCATGCGGCGGCGATAGCGGGCATAGAGGGCAGCACGCAGTTGCGGCGTGGTCGGTAGCAGCGCCTGCACATCGTTTAGCGCCAGTTGCAGCGTATAACAGCGGGTTTCCGTACACACACTGGCCTGCCGAAAGAAATCGCCAAACAGCGGCCCCTCGCCAAAGCAGTCGCCGCGCCCCAGTACCCCCAGCAGCACCTCGTGCCCTTCCTTGTCGTGCAAGGTCAGCCGCAACGTGCCTTCCAGCAGAATGTAGAGAAACTGGTCAGGCCGGTACTCACTGTTCAACCGCATACCGGGCGCAAAAGTCCGCAACACGCAGCACTCAGCCAGGTGGGCCAACTCCTCCGGGGGCAATTCCCGCAGGAGATCAAGCGCACCCAGTTCGGTCAGGCAGGCCGGTCGTCGGGTTTCACGTACCAGCTTAAATGAGGGACGGGCCAACTCATCATGGGATTGGACGTGTACATGGGATTTACGCTGTTTGGGAGAGGCGGTCATTATCTTTCCTGCTCATCTAGGATCGGTTTGGGCGCGTCTGGCGGGACCAGCCCGGCGATTGGTGACACTGGACTCCGACGTACAGCCACGGCGAGATTGCCTCAGTTCAAATCATCCCCACTCAGGCTATCGCGCAGAATGTCGATATTCTCCAGCGCCAGACCCGTGCCGATAGCAACACAGTTAGCGGGCTGGTCGGCAATGTAGCAGGGCACACCGGTGACTTCCGTCAGCAACTCATTTACGCGGCGCAGCATGGCACCACCGCCGGTCATCAACATACCTTTGTCAATAATATCGCTCGACAACTCCGGCGGCGTCTCGACCAGTACCGCACGCACCGCATTGACAATCGCCTCCAGCGGCTCCTGGATAGCTTCCGTCACCTCGTTCGAGTCAACCTCAATTGTACGGGGCAAACCGGCCACCTGATCGCGGCCGCGCACCTGCATCGTCAGCGGTCGCTCAAACGGCAGCGCCGAACCGATCTCGATCTTCACACTCTCGGCGGTACGCTCACCGATGACAACATTGTACTTACGTTTGACGTACGCAGCAATGGCTTCGTCAAACTTATTGCCCCCAACCCGGACCGAAGTACTGACCACAATATCGTTCAGCGAGATGACCGCTACCTCGGTCGTCCCGCCACCAATATCAATGATCAGATTGCCGGAGGGCTGGGCAACGGGAATATTCGCCCCGATTGCGGCGGCCAGCGGCTCACGGATCAACCAGGCATGGCGTGCGCCGGCCGCCAGCGCCGCATCACGCACCGCGCGCATTTCAACACTGGTAACACCCGCCGGGATGCAGATCATAACCTCAGGCTTGCTTACCCGTAACCGCCCACCGGCACGGCCAATAAAATATTTTAGCATCGCCTCGGTGACAACATAGTCGGCGATAACGCCATTGCGCAAGGGTCGTACAATCTCAATACTCTCGGGCTCGCGCCCGAGCATTGCCAGCGCTTCGGCCCCCACCGCCTTAACCCGATTGGTTTTGGTTGAGAGGGCCACAACCGAGGGTTCTGAGAGGACAATGCCTCTACCTTTGACATACACCAGGACATTCGCCGTTCCCAGGTCAATGCCAATTTGCCGTGCCATAGTTTCCACCAGTTAAGAATCAAGAAGGAAGAACAGAGCGCAAGAACAAAAAACCTCTCATTGATAAACGCAGCGTTCGCGGTTCTTCGTTCTTCGCTCCCTGTTCTTCGGGCTCGGTTCGCTAAAACTTCCTTACTGCCGGCGCATCTTCTTCAACTGGGCAACCTTGAGCCGCACCATTGCCCGCCGCAGTTCCGCTTCCGCAATTGCCATATCCTGATCGCTCTGCCGCTGGTGCAGTTTCTCCTCGGCCTGCCGGCGTGTCTCTTCGGCCCGGGCCTCGTCAATCTCTTCGGCGCGCTCAACCGTGTCGGCCAGGATGGTAACCCGGCTGGACAGCACCTCCATAAACCCTCCGGCCAGGGCGAACGGTGTGCTTTCACCCTTTTTGATTATATCAAGTTGACCGACATCCAGCACCGTGAGCAGCGGCGCATGGCGCGGCAGAATACCAACCCGGCCATCCTTCGTCGGCACATTGATCTGGTCAACCTCATCGGACATGACCATGCGCTCTGCCGTAACAATCTCCAGATGAATTGGCATAGTTGTGCCTCATACACAGATGGCAGAAGTCAGTTGTCACCATGCGGCGCTTTGACCTCTGCCACCTGATAAACGAAACTACTTCTTCTGTTGCGTCTCGTACTCGGTGATCACATCGTCGAGGCCGCCCTGCAGGAAGAAATGCTGCTCGGGGATGTGATCAGCTTCGCCTTCAAGCACGCGCTTGAAGCTCTTGACCGTCTCGGCAATCGGCACATACTTGCCGGGTCGCCCGGTGAACTGTTGCGCGACGGTAAAAGGCTGGCTGAAGAAGCGCTCAATCTTACGGGCACGCTGCACCGTCAGCTTGTCCTCGTCGCTCAACTCCTCCATCCCCAGGATGGCGATGATGTCCTGCAAGTCCTTGTAGCGCTGCAGCATCCGCTTGACTGCCTGAGCTATATTGTAGTGCTCCTCACCCACCACATTGGGATCAAGGATGCGGCTGGTCGAGGTCAGCGGGTCCACCGCCGGGTAGATCCCCTTGTCGGAGATGCTGCGCTCCAGAGTAATGGTCGCGTCCAGGTGGGCAAAGGTCGTTGCCGGGGCCGGGTCGGTATAGTCGTCGGCGGGCACATACACGGCCTGCATTGAGGTAATCGAGCCACGCCGGGTGGTAGTAATCCGCTCCTGCAACTCGCCCATCTCGGTACCGAGGGTTGGTTGGTAGCCCACCTGCGAAGGCATGCGGCCCAGCAGCGATGAGACTTCCGAGCCGGCTTGCACAAAGCGGAAGATGTTGTCGATAAAGAGCAGCACGTCGCGCCCCTCATCGCGGAAAAACTCAGCCATGGTCAGCGCGGTCAGCGCTACCCGCAGACGGGCCCCCGGCGGCTCATTCATCTGCCCGAACACCATCACCGTCTTGTCAAAAACCGTGGTGTTCTCATCGATCTGCGCTTCCTGCATCTCGTGGATGAGGTCGTTGCCCTCACGGGAGCGCTCACCGACACCGGCAAAGACGGAGTAGCCCGACTGCTCCTTGGCGATGTTGGCGATTAACTCCTGAATAACTACTGTCTTACCCACGCCGGCACCACCGAAGATTGCCGTTTTTCCACCACGGGTAAAGGGGGCGATCAGGTCAATAACTTTGATGCCGGTTTCAAAGATCTGCGACTGGGTGTTCTGCTCCTCAAAGGAGGGCGGCTCATGATGGATCGGCCGCTGGTCGCCATCCCCAATATCTTCCTTTGCATCGATCGTATCGCCCAGGACATTAAACACCCGCCCCAGCGTCTGCGGCCCGACCGGGACAGTAATCGGCGCGCCGGTATCAATTACCTTGATCCCCCGCCGCAGACCCTCGGTGCTACCCATCGCCACCGCCTTGACTTCTTCTTCACTCAGGTGCTGTTGCACCTCGCAGACCAGGCGCTTGCCATCATCCAGCGGCACCTCGATTGCGTTATATATCTCCGGCACTTCACCGTACGGAAACTTCGCGTTGACCACAACGCCGATAATTTCGGTAATTTCACCCGTTGCACCAGCCATACTAACCTCCATATGCGGGATGATATCCCATCGCAGTTTATGATGACTCAAGCGCCATAGCACCTGTCGCAATCTCACTAACTTCGTTGGTAATATTGCTCTGACGCGCCTTGTTAAAGGAGCGCGTCAGATCACGCACCAGATCCTTGGCGTTATCGGTCGCATTACGCATGGCGATCATACGCGCGCTATGCTCGCTGGCAATGCTTTCAAGCAGCGCCTGGTAGAGCTGTACCTCAACATAGCGCGGCAGCAACTCTTCCAACACCTCTTCCTGGCTCGGCTCGTAGGTATAATCCACCCGCGACTGCGTGCCGGCCGCTTCGGCCGGCGGCTCAATCGGAACCAGCCGCTTCAGGGCCGGCCGCTGCACGAGGGTATTCACAAACTCGCTGTAGATGACATAGACTTCGTCATACGTGCCCTCACGGAAGCCCGAGATAACATTGGTGGCAATCCCCAGGATTGACTCCAACGTAGGCGTATCCCCGATCTGGATCACCTCGGCCACCAGCGACTGCTGGGTGCGCAATGCAAAATCGCGCCCCTTCTTCCCGATAGTTGCAATGTCGGCTTCGCGCCCCTGTTGACGCTGGTCAAGCATAAAGCGCGCCGTGCGTCGGAGAATGTTCGACACCAGACTGCCACACAGACCGCGGTCGGGCGTAATGGCGATCACCGCGACCCGGCGCACCTGCGTGCGCGTCTCCAGCAGCGTACCCCGGCGCGAACCACTAACCATCCGCCCCATCAACTCGCTCATCACATCGCGGATACGGTCGGTGTAGGGGCGCGCGGCGAGGACATTCCGTTGGGCCTTACGCATCTTCGATGCCGAGACCATTTCCATCGCGCGGGTGATCTGCGAAACATTCTTGGCCGAGCGAATACGGCGGCGAATCTCACGCGTATTAGCCATACCTTACTCCTCAATTTCTACATCACTGTAAGTTATTCCGGTTGTGCTGTTGCGCCACCCCAGAGTTGTTCCAGCACCTGCCGGTACGCCGCAAACGTATCCGGATCGAACAGGACAAAGCGCACCAGTTCGATCTCCGGATGCTCACGCAGATAGGTCATGACCGTTTCCAGCGCGATCATGGCGGCGGCATCAACCGGGTAACTGTACACCCCCGTGCTGATTGATGGGAAGGCCAGCGTGCGCACCTGATGCTGCGTGGCCAGTTCCAGGCTGCTGTGGTAGGCGCTTGCCAGCAACCGCGCCGCTTCCTCCGGGCTACTCTCGTCGTAGATCGGCCCGACCGCGTGTATCACATAGCGCGCCGGCAGATTGCCCCCGCCGGTAATCCGCGCCTCACCTGTCGGGCAGGGGCCAAGCCGCCGACTCTCCTCCAGAATACGCGGCCCGCCGGCACGGTGGATCGCGCCATCGACACCACCACCGCCGAGCAGGCTGCTGTTGGCGGCATTCACAATGGCATCGGTGAATTCATGCGTAATATCGCCCTGGACAAGTTCAAGCCGCGCCTGGTTTACCATCACCTGCATCGTACCACTCCGGGGAATGCAGCCGGTTGTACGCTAATTGCAGTACAACCGGCTGCGACCATCTTATCTACTCACCATAACTGGCCGTCTGCTTAAATTCCTTGATCGCGTTCTCCAGCGCCTCCTTGACCTCCGGCGCGGGGAACTTCTTGTCGAGTCGGTTATCATAGATCGACTGGAGTACCTCGGGATGGGCCGAGTGCATAAACTGCAAGAAGTCATCACGCCACTGCGTAACACTATCAACCGGCACATCTTCCAGGTAGCCCTGAGTGGCCGCAAACAGCACTGCCACCTGGTCCTCGATATCAAGTGGACGATACTGCGGCTGTTTCAATATCTCCTGCAATCGCTGCCCCCGGTCGATCTGCGCCTTGGTTGCCGGGTCCAGGTCACTGGCAAACTGCACAAATGCCGCCAGGTCACGGTACTGCGCCAGTTCCAGCTTCATGCGTCCCGACACACTACGCATTGCGCGCGTCTGCGCCGCACCACCGACGCGGCTCACGCTGGCACCCACGTTGAGCGCGGGACGCTGACCGGCATTGAACAGGTCCGACTCCAGGTAGATCTGCCCGTCGGTAATCGAAATAACGTTCGTAGGAATATAGGCCGACACGTCGTTAGCCTGGGTTTCAATAATCGGCAGAGCGGTCAACGAGCCACCGCCAAAGTCCTCACTAAGGCGCGCAGCCCGCTCCAGCAACCGCGAGTGCAGGTAGAAGACATCGCCCGGATAAGCCTCACGTCCCGGCGGACGGCGCAGCAGCAGCGACACCTGGCGGTAGGCCGTAGCGTGCTTGGAGAGGTCATCGTAGACGATCAGCGCGTCGCGCACGGTTTCACCATTGATCTCGACGCCGTTCTCCATGATCTCCTCGCCCATCGCACAGCCGGCGTAGGGCGCAATATACTGGAGCGCCGCCGACTCCGAGGCGGAAGCTGAGACAATGATTGTATGATCCATTGCGCCATACTGTTCCAGCGTCGCTACAATCTGCGCAACCTGAGCGCGGCGCTGACCAATTGCCACATAGATGCAGATCAGCCCCTTGCCCTTCTGGTTAATAATGGCATCAACTGCAACTGCGGTCTTCCCGGTCTGGCGGTCACCGATGATCAACTCACGCTGACCACGGCCAATCGGAATCAGCGCGTCGATAGCGATAATACCCGTCTGCACCGGAGTATTGACCGACTGACGCGCAATCACACCGGGAGCAATCCGCTCGATCAGGCGCGTACTCTGCGTGGTCATCGGGCCTTTACCGTCAATTGGTTGCCCCAGCGGATTCACCACGCGCCCGATCAACTCCTTGCCCACCGGCACCGAGATCACGCGCCCGGTGGATGTCACCTGATCGCCCGCCTCAATATCGAGATAGTCCCCCAGAACAATTGCGCCGACCGAGTCCTTTTGCAGGTTGAGCGCCATGCCATAGATCGGCTCCGGCCGATTCGCCGTCACCGGAAACTCCAACAACTCGCTCGCCATAGCCTGGTCAAGCCCCTCGATGCGAGCCACACCATCGCCCACGCTCACGACGGTACCGACATTGACCTGATGCGGTTTAAAGTCAACACCGCCGGTAATTCCTTCTTTCAGACGCGCAAGTAAATCATCAGATATAACAGTCATAACGACCCTCCGTATCAGAATTTATGAAACCGGCAGCGGCCGGCGGGGTGAAATAGACAAAAACATGCCGGCTACAAAGGAGGCACAGGTGGCGGAGGTACTGCGACCCATACGCTGAAAAACGGCGGGCCGGAGTCACCCCCACACAAGGAGGCTAACCGCCCGCCGAAACCTAGCCGAATACAACAAATGGCCTTATGTTGCCAGCATATTGCGCTGGACCTCGTTGAGGCGTACCCGCAGGCTGTTGTCAAGCACCTGATCACCCACGCGAATAATTAAGCCACCGATCAGCGACTCATCCACGGTAAACCGGAACCTGAGCGACTGCTCATAACTCTGCTGCAACTCATCGGTGATGTGCTGCTGCTGCTCATCGCTCAACGGAATGGCGCTAATGATTTCAGCCGGCAGGCTGACTTCTTCCCGCACACCGCTGTAGCGCTCAAACGCCTCAATAATTTCGGGCAGTCGGTCAAACACGCCTTCGTTGATCACCATGGTCAAGAAATTGCGCACCTCAGGAGGTGTCCCGGTTGGCGATGCGGAACGCACCCGCTTGTTGAGGTCGTCCTCTTCCGGGTTGACATCCTCGAGTTTCGGTGTCGCAGTGCGCAACTGCTTGACCACCATGCTAATGACCGACTCATAGAGTGCGCGCGCGTATGTATCTGCTTCAGATGTTGTCACCGTCCGTCTCCGCTATAGGTACTGCCGAATACAGCCACCGTGCTTACTGCCGCCCCAATGCCTCGAGCGACTCATTAATCAACCGATCGTGGCCCTGCGTGGCCAGTTCCGCCTGCAATACCCGACTGGCGGTCATTGTGACCAGTCCGGCAACCTGATCCTTGACCTCGCGCAGCATTTGATCGCGCTCCTGCTCGGCCTGCTCCCGCGCTTCGATGCGAATGCGGTCAGCATCCTGGCGGGCCTGTGAAACAATCTCGGCCTCTTGGGACCGGGCCCGCTCCTGTGCCTGCGACAGAATTGTCGCCGCTTCCTGGCGTGCCCGCGCGATCTCGGCATCATAATCCCGCCGGGCGTTATCCAGTTGCTCCTGCACCTGATCCGACTCCTGCAGGCTCTGCTCGATCCGCTCGGTGCGGTCGCGCAGCATCTTGAGCACTGGCTTGTACAGCAGGTAGAACAGCGCCCCAACGACGACGCCAAAGTTAATCACCTGCGCAAGGAAGAGATTGAAATTAATACCTAACGCTTCCATGAACGCTCCCCGTCTTTAAGCATCGGCGTCCACCGCTACAATACCCCGAAACCTATCAAGAATGAGATCACCAGACCAAAGATAGCCAGCGCTTCCGTAAAGGCGATCCCGATAAACATGTAGGTAACGACCGTGTTCTGCGTCTCCGGGTTACGACCAATGGCCTGCAACGCCCCGGACACAATCACCCCGATCCCAATACCCGGTCCAATCGCTGCCAGACCAATTGCGAGCGCCGCTCCAATCAGACGAAGACCTGCATCCGTCATTGTGTGTCCCTCCGTAAAAAGATGTTCCTTCCTGAAGTTACGGTCAACCAGTCGTAGTACAACCTACAACCCACCAGGGATTGCATTCCGGACACCTTAATGCTGGGGTTCCGGTTCTACCTCCCGCTGCGGATAGGTTGCATGATCGTCATGTTCTTCGGCATGTTCTTCTTCGTGGCCGGTCGTTGCCACCGTAATAAATGCCATCGTCAACACCGCAAAGATAAACGCCTGAATAAAGGCCACAAACAACTCAAAGACATAGAGCGGCATGGGTAGGAAGAGCGGAATCAGGAACGCCAGCACCAGCAGCACCACTTCGCCGGCAAAGATATTACCAAAGAGACGAAAGGCAAACGCCGGTAGTTTGACCAGTTCCCCGATAAACTCAAAAATACCCACAACCGACATAATGCCATTGGTATTAAAGAATTTCCGCAAGTATCCCCGACCAAGCGACTTAAAGCCCAGGTACTCGATATACACCCAGGCGATGGTCGCAATCCCAAAGGTAAAGTTCAGATCCGCGCTGGGGGTACGGAAGAGCGGCACCAGGATTTCGCCCGGCGGGCAGGTATCATACGTGTTGGGATCGGCCAGTGCGCCCTCTTCCCCCTCGGCCCGCATAAAGAACACTCCGCCGGCGGCCGCTTCACCCTCGACGCTCTCGGCCCCGTGGTACGCGTGGCAGACGCCAATCGACCCGACCCCCGGAATAAGCCCCAGGAGATTACATGCCAGCACATAGATAAAGAGCGTCGCCGCGAGGGGGAAAGCCCGGGCAACATAGGTGCGGTTGATCGTGCTAAAGAGATTGTACAACGCCTCAATCGTCATTTCCATAATATTTTGCAGACCGCGCGGCACCATCTGCATATTACGGGTGGCCCAGAATGCCAGACCGATGACGAGGACATCGGCAATCAGCATAATGGTAAACGAGTTAACAAAGGGGAAGAAAGGGTTCTCCGCACTGCCGATAATGTAGAACAGTGGTTCCGCCTTTACTTCAACGTGTGGTTCACCGGTTGGTATGCAGTACGTGCTGACAATCGTAACTGCTGCTACCACCGTAACGAGGATGGTGGTTCGTGGGTGTGCTAACAGATAATTCCGTAGCCGCGATAGCCAAGAGAACAAAGCGATACCTCCTCAATGTATCCTCTCACCAGACACCACTCTGTATGGTCTGGCGCAGCTTGCCAGGGCGACAGGCTGCGAGCACGAGCCCCATTGCGAAACGATCAGATGCGCACCGCGGCGCGGATGTTTGTTCAGTCTTTCACAAAGACTATACTCTATGAGGCAAAAAACGCAACCCCTCACGGGGCGAAAGGTTGAATTTATTGTCCTGGTGCTGTTTGCTGCGTCGGCGAGTATAGCATAGCTAACCGTGGAGCGCAAATCAACTCAATTCATCATGGAGTTCGCGAATAGCCCGCTTGGTCGAAATCCAGACTGTGCCGATTTTTGAGGTGGCAACCTTTTTGTTGAAGACCAGCACCAGC
>DAOTUI010000058.1:0-12438 GCA_034437035.1 Chloroflexaceae bacterium | reverse complement strand
TAAAAAATTTGCACTTTGTGCAAATTTTTTAGGAAAAAGAATGGAATCTTCTACCCTGCCGGTGGCGATATTTCCCGCCAAACGCGGGATCGCCTGATCCATGGCAGCATTGACCGTTTCGCGTTTTTCGCTCATTTCGCGGCGTTCGTGGTCCAAACACCTACCCATAATGAATTAATCCGGCCCCATCTACTCCTCCAACAAACAGTGTAGCCTGGGCGAAAAGTCAATCAGTTCAACCCGGCAGACCGGCCCCAATCCCGGATTAGCCTGCGCAATCTGTTCTTGCCGGCCCACGCCCGGCTGTTCCGGTACTGTCAGGGCTGGATAGGAAATGCGCAGATGCTCACGGTACCAGGGGAACTCGAGTAACGGCTCGACCACCACAAACATATCGGGGCGTTCCGCCAGCGCGTAGTGATAGTACCAGAGGGGAAATGTATCAAGATCTGATGTTGTTAGCACAATGGCCTGATCCGGTGCCTCGGTCAGCACCTGGGCGGCATAGTTCATTGCGCGATAGTCATTACTGGCATCAACCTGCCGGGCGTTGTACGGCACCGACCATGCCGGTAGAATGACCAGCAAGAGCGCTAACGCCAATCGACTGTAGTTACGCTGTGGACATATCTGCAGCAGCGTATGAATTCCCAGTGCAATCCAGAGTGTAAAAACCAGGTAGACAGGTAGCAGGTAGGCGTACGAGTCCGCCGTGTTGTAGGTTAGCGCGAAAATCGAATATGCACCGGCGATAATCGCGGTCAGCCAGACAAACTGCCGGTAGCGGGTCCGTCCATACAACAGACCAACAAAGCCCAGGCTCACCCCGACCCATCCAAACTGCTGGAGCAGCAGCGCGGCCCATGCTGCCGACCGCTGCGACAGAAACATCTGCGGGAGGCCAAACGCCAGGTCGCGGTAGGGTGCCCCCGAGATAACCCACCAGAAGCCGGACAGGTCAACCGGGTTGCCCCAGTTGACGGCGGGATGTGCCGACGCGCGTAACGGCAGGTAGAGGTAGACCAGCAATCCGGTAGCGATTCCCAGCACCTGCTGTCCGAGATGCTGCGCCCGCTGCTGTGCCGGTGTCTGTATGCTGCTGGTGAAAAGCCAGGTTCCTGCGAGCAGAGCTATCGTCACATGGTTGCCCAGGGCCAGCCCGACAAACAGCCCCTGAAGGCGCGCATGCGCCGGGAGGATTTCCGTCTGTGAGGTGAGTGTACTTAGAATGAAGCTCAGAATCACCGCAGCACAGAATGCATTCAGGGTGTGGACCTCGGCAATGACTGCTTGCGACCAGAAGAGGGGCGCGAGTCCCAGTCCCAGTGCGGCTGACCCGGTGGCAAACAGCCCCTTCCAACCCGGATCTGCGATGATGCGTCGGGTTAACCGGTACACCCATAGCACGGTCAGCATTGCCATGCATGCCGAGAAGATGTTGGTGCGCAGTGCCGGGTCGCCCAGGGGCAGATACTGAAACAGCCGGGCAAGCAGCAGGTAGGTCGGGTAGCCGGTTGGATGCGCAATCCCCAGCGTTGCCGCCGCCGTAATCAGGTCGCCACTATCCGTCCCGGCGTTGGCCCAGGTGACACCCGGCGCCAGCGTCCGGCCGTAGACCAGACCCAGGATGAGCAGCAGCAGGCCGGGAAGGAGCTGCTCTGCCGGACGAACGCCCGACAGAGCGGCTCCTTCTCGACGGCTCAACCTATGAAGGGGTGTGTCGTCGGGCATTCCAGAGCAGCGCCAGACCAACCAGCAGCAGTAGGACAATGCTCCATGCCAGCGGAACATAAGCCGGCGTGGTTGGCGCACCCGTCACCGGCAGGGTCGCCGGTACCGGGACAGTTGGTGTCACCACCTCGATCACTGGAGTGGTTGGTACCACCGTCGCAGGGGGAATCATTGTTCCGGTTGGCGTAATCGTTGCGGTCGGAGCGATTCCCGTTCCTGCAACCGGGGTGACAATCTGAAGGGTCGCAACCGGAATACCGTCACCACCATCACCATCGTCTTCCCCGCCACCACCGCCGGTAATCGTTTCGGGTGTGGCCGTGGGGGTGAAGGTAGGCACCGTTTGCCCGAACGGTCCCTGTGCAGGTGTGGCCCATGTCTGACTGCCCGCGCCGAGCAGCAGCACACCCGCGATAAAGAGTACCAGGACCGTCGGTCGTATCAGGCGTGATAAGGGCGAACTCATTGTAGCAAACTCCTCATCTTACAACGGCAGAGGGCATACATGCTGAAACGTGTTTGTGGGTTACGCTGATGGCCGTGTCGCTCCTTTGTCCCCGCGAGTTCCGAACCACTCCAGACCGCTACCACCGGCATGTTTCGCAATGCTGAAATTTCGATAAGGCAGCAGTGGATCAAACCAGGCTCTATTATAGTATAAAGCATCACGTCAACTTCATTGACACGACGTATGCCAGGTGGTACATTTTGGATTGATGAGAAACCTGCATACATTGACGCGGTCTTTGCTCCATAGCGTTATCCGGCAGCGGCGGCGCCTGGGATGTCTTCTGGGCATAATCCTGCTGGTTGTCCTGGTAGCATTTGGCTACAAGAGCCGACAACTCTACCAGATTGGCCGCGATATCGTCACCGATGTGCGTGCAGCCCGGACGCTGGCACGGTCATGGCATGAGCCGGCGGCATTGGTTGACCTGGAGCCGCTGCTGGCGCGCATCCGGGCCAACACTGCCCTGCTGCGTGCTGAGGCCGGGCCGCTTCTGCCACTGACCCATCTGCTGGGCTGGGTTCCCGTCTATGGCACAGACCTGGCGGCCGTTGAGCCGCTCCTCGACACGGCGGTGTACCTCACGATCGCTGCCGATGAAACCTATGCAGCGTTGGCTCCGGCGCTGATTGAGCGTGAGCCGGATGAGTCGATCCGGGTGGTGCTGGTCAGATATCTGGTGCCACCGCCACCGCAACTGGCAACCGCACGTCAGGCGCTGGCGCAGGCTACGGATGCCTGGTCCCGCGTCCCCCTGGATCATCTGTCGCCGCGCGCGCGGGGCTATCTCGCGCCGGTTGAGACATACCTGCCACTGGCGCAGGATACGCTTGATCTGGTGCCGGTCCTGCCCGATATGCTCGGAGCAAATGGTCCCCGCGACTACCTGTTTCTGGCGCAGAACCCGGATGAACTGCGGGCAACCGGCGGCTTCATCGGTGCTGCGGGCATTCTAACACTAAAGGGCGGTCGCGTTGCCGAGTTTTCATTACAACATTCCGGCAGTGTCAATGATTTTGCCGCCGGTCCTTATCCGGCAGCACCTAACCCACTGCGGCGTTATATGCATATTGATCCCTGGGCCTTGCAAGATGCCAACTGGTCGCCCGACTTTCCCACTACGGCCCATGTTGCGATGGATCTCTATCGCCGGGGACAGGGACGCACGGTTGATGGGGTGATTGCGGCGACTCCCGGAGCTATGCAACTGCTGCTGGCCGTGACCGGTCCGCTGGCCGTGCCGGATGTTGCCGAACCGGTTTCTGCCGAAAATTTGCAGCAGTATATTCAGACCGAGTTTGATCGCGAACTGGAAGCTGAGCCCGGCCAGGAACGCAAAGCATACCTGGGCAAACTGGCCGAGGCGATGATTGCCAAACTTGATGCCGACCTGGAACGCATGGATGCCCTTGCTTTAATGCAGGCATTTCGGCAGGCGCTGGATGCGCGGCACCTGCTGCTCTATACGCAGGAGCCCGATGCGGCGGCGTTCCTCGCGCGGCGTGAGTGGGACGGCGCGGTGCAGCCGGGAGCGTCCGACTTCCTGCTGGTGGTTGACGCGAATGTGGGCTATAACAAGGTCAATGGACATATTGAGCAGCGTATGGCCTATGCGGTTGATCTGAGCGATCCCCAGTCGCCGGTGGCGACGTTGACCATCAGCCATACCAACCGTCTGACCACAACCGGTACATGCCGGCAGTGGCGCAGCAATGCCGGGCCACTGCGCTATGCACAAGTAGCGGATAACTGCTACTGGAACTATCTGCGTGTGCTGGTACCCAGAGGCAGTGGGTTGGTCGGTATCCGCACCAATCCCGTTCCCGGTGAGTGGATGCTCAGCGGGCGGGGCGATACCGGTACCGTTACCGTCAGTCAGGGTGAGGCCGGAACACACACACTCAGTACCTTCCTGGTCGTACCCTTTGGTGAGACCCGCACAACCGTGTTGCGCTATCGGCTTCCGCCGGGTGTGCTGACGGATGAAGCATACGGCCGGCACTATCGTCTCAAACTGCAGAAGCAGTCCGGGCGAGAAGCAATCCCGGTCACGCTCCGGATCGATCTGCCCCGAGAGGCAACCCTTATCTCGGCTGCTCCCGCTCCCGTCAGGGTATCCGGTCATTCGCTTGTCGTCGATCTGGACCTGTCCCGCGATCAGACCCTCGATGTAATCTTCCGGCAACCCTGATGACATAAAATCACCCATTACAGCGCGTTCGCATATGTAGAGCACGGCATTGGGGCCGGCTGCCGATGTGCAGGCGACCAGCCGTCGCTGGGCAAATATACGACTTACGTGGTTTGGCCTGTTCCGGCCTGGTAAAACACCAGAATGCGGTCCTGACCGTGTCATATAACTGGAGTTACGCGGTCGGTTCCAAACCAGGCGTCTGCCTGGACGACCGGCCCGATTCGCCTCCGGCAGGGTGGAATGGGACAGTCTTTTTCCGAAAAATTTGGCTCGGAGAGCCAAATTTTTCGGAAAAAGACAAAACAGTACCATGCTGCCGCAGGCGAAGACTGCCGTTGTGGGAGCAAACGAACCGTTTGCTCTCGATAACGGCGTAAGTCCTGTCATTTACACGAGTTACGCGGTCGTTGACCCGATAGGAGATTCCGCCTCCGGCAGGGCGGAAGAAACCATCTTTTTTCACAAAAAATTTGCACAAAGTGCAAATTTTTTGTGAAAAAAGATCAAAATGTACCATGCTGCCGCAGGCGAATCGGGCGTTCACCTGGGCAAATGTCCAGTTTGTGGAACCACCGCGTACGTCCTGTCATTTACACGAGTTACGCGGTGGACGTTTGGACCACGAACACCACGAAATGAGCGAACACCGCGAAACGGCCAATCCTGGCATGCAGCAGGCGATCCCGGGTTTTGACGGGGGATATCGCCTCCGGCAGGGCGGAAGATTCCATGCTTTTTCACAAACATGTTGCACAACATGCAACATGTTTGTGAAAAAGATAAAAAGTGTACCATGCTGCCGCAGGCGAATCGGGCTTTCATCCTGCCGGACATGACACTGCCTGCTGGGTCAATGACCGCGTAGCTCGTGTCGTATAACAGCGAGGTGTGTCGTTTGCAAATGATGAGAGTAGGGTAACGGTACCGTGGGTAGTATGCCTGTGAGCCATAGCAATGCCATGGTGTAGAAGTCGAGTATGACCGAACTACTACCTACCTGGACGAAAGTACTAGTACCTATCAGTCCTATGGTACTATTCACAATTACGCGCCTTTTTACTATCGTTTGTTCTGTCTCTCACATTGTTTAGCTGAACTGCATAGACGGTAATGAATAGCTACGGAGGGCTTTCGTATGCTGGAGCGATGGTATGCGCTGCATAGCAAACCACGCAAGGAAGACGCGGTATGGCAACAGGTTCGATCGCACGGGTTTAAAACGTTTTATCCGCGCATTCTGGCTCAACCGGCCAATCCGCGCGCGCGCCAGGTCAAGCCCTATTTTCCGGGCTACCTGTTTGTACGGGTTGACCTGGAGCAGGTCAGTCAGTCAACGTTCACCTGGATGCCCTTTGCCAATGGCCTGGTACGCTGCGGTGATACTCCATCCGATGTCCCCGATGAGTTGATTTCCGCAATCCGAAAACATATGGATGCAATTAATAATGCCGGGGGCGAGGTGTTCTATAGCGTCAAACCGGGTGACACGGTTTTGATCAAGAGTGGCCCTTTTGCTGATTGTGAGGCCATATTCGACACACGTCTCAGCGGCAATGACCGGGTACGCGTGCTGCTGACGCTGCTCAATGATCGCCAGGTGCCGCTGGAGTTGCCGGTTGGACAAATCCGGCGGAAAGAGTAAAATAAGCACATTAGCACTTTATTGCAGCAATATCTCTACACCATTCATCGCACCCCTTATGCCCTTATGTTGCGCTTAACGTGATTCAAAATGTCAGACCAGCAGACGATGTTCACTGAGTTACAGGAGATGTGGTCGGTGACTAAACTGAGTGTTTCATTCGATGCAAGCCCAATTCGCCTGCGGCAGCGTGGTACTGTTTTATCCTTATTTCACGAAATTGTGGCTCTCCAAGCCACAATTTCGTGAAAAAGATCGGGAATCTTCCGCCCTGCCGGAGGCGAAACCCCTTCCGGGTTAGTGACCGCGTAACTCGTGTGAGTTACAGGAGTTACGCGGTGGGTCTGCAAACTGGGCGTTTGAGCACGCTAATGGCCCGATTCGCCTCCGCCCTGCCGGAGGCGAAAAACCCTTCCGGGTTAGTAAGCGCGTAACTCCTGTCAGGCAGTAAATGCTTGTCCAGAGCAGGAATGCATACGGCCGGCGCACAACCTGCATATTTGTGCGTTACCCATTGTGAGTGAATCTGGACATTACACAATCATTGCAACAAGCGAAAAACGGTTGACGAAACCCGTAAGTCCTGATATAGTTAGCCGCAATGAGGGGAACCTGTACAACAACAGTATAATGTGATAAGCGGTATATAATTTGTTGATATTTATCTTGCATAATCGCTGTTCATAATTCGCAGGCTCGGTTGCTGATGACACCGTTGTACACACTTCGGCTTACTTATCAGTATTGGTAGCATAATTTCCCTTTAGTGCCTACATCTTCCTACTATATTCCTGTACGCCAGAGGGCGCTGCAGAGGGGTTGGCGTGGATGGAACTGCTTGGTTACTGGAAAATTATTCGTAAGCGTCTCTGGCTTATTATTCTGCTGCTGCTTATCGGTGGCGCAGGTGTTGCATATTATAATCAGCAGTTAGTGCCGCAGTATCGCACAACAACAACGCTCTTCCTGAATCCGGGGGTGGCCAGTCCGTTGTTGCCATACCAGGCCGGCAATAGTATGCAGTCGCTGGCGAATACCTATGTTGAGTTTATGCGCACGCGTTCGTTTGCCCAACTGGTAGCGGAGGAGTCTGGTATTCCGCTATCGCAGTCGGAGATCCTGCGTGCATTGTCTACGCAGTATGTGCCGGATACGCAGTTTTTCCGGATTACGGCGACGCACCCCAATCCTCAGGCGGCGCAGTTGCTGGCAAATACCTCGGCCGATGTGCTGATCGCCGAGAATACGGCGCGACAGCAGGCGGCCCAGCAGCAACTGAGTGAACAGCGTACGGTTGACCCGGAGGTACAGACCCTGGTTGATCTGCGGCGATCGCTCGAGGAGGAATTGTCACTCTATGAGAACCAGATCCGGACGACCCAGGCGCAGATTAATGACCTGGAGTTGCGGGGTCCATCAGAGTGGAATAACCAGCGATTGGCAGCGTTGCGCCAGGAACTGCTTTCGCTGCAGTCGGCGCGCGCAAATATTCTGACCAGTTTGACCCAGGCCCAGGCGTCAATCGTTGATAGCCAGCCCGAGACGGCCACAGCTAATCTGAACACCGCGGTTGTAGTTGATGCGGCACCGCTCCCGGCGCTGCCCCTGCCGCGCGATATTGTGCAGCGTACGCTGATGGTGCTGGTGTTTGCGCTGGCAGTCGGAGTGGGCCTGGCCGTGTTACTGGAATATATTGACTATACGGTTAAAACACCGGAAGAACTCGATGCCGTCTATGGTGTCCCGGCCCTGGGGGTGGTTGGGGTTGCTGCAAAACGGTCGAATAAAAATAAGATTAACCCGGATCTTATCACGCTGAATGACTCCTTCTCGCCGATTGCCGAGGCATTTCGCTCGCTCCGGACCAGTATTGGCTTCTCTGCCCTGACCACGCCGACGCGCAGTCTGCTGGTGACGAGTGCCGGTCCTTCGGAGGGGAAAACCTTTGTGGCCTCGAACCTGGCGGTGACGCTGGCCCTGGGGGGCAAGCGGGTGATCCTGGTAGATACCGATCTGCGCAGGCCCACTGTGCATCATATGTTTGAAATACCGCGTGAGCCCGGGTTTACTAACCTGCTGATGGACCAGCAGGGCAATCTTGGTAATTTTTTGCAGAAAACGCCGGTGAAGAATCTGCGAGTGTTAACCTGTGGTACACTACCGCCGAACCCGGCCGATCTGCTTGGCTCCCCGCGTGCGGTTGAGGTGATGGGGCAACTGGGGCAGTATGCCGATATTGTAATCTATGACTCGCCCCCGGCCGCGACGGTGACGGATGCGGCGATTGTGGCTCAGCATGTGGATGCGGTGCTTCAGGTGGTTCTGGCCGGCGGAACCCGGATTGATCTGGTCCAGCGTTGCAAGACGGTGCTTGAGCAGGTCGGGGCGCATATGCTGGGGCCGGTGTTGAACCGGGTGGGTGGCTCGGACCTGGGCTACTATGCCTATTACTACTCCTATGGCTACTATGGTCATAGTAACGGCAATGGGAATGGCAACGGCAACGGGCATACCGGCAACGGACATCGCCGCTCGCGCCGCTCCGGGTTGGGCCGGTTGCTGCCGGGACGTAAGAAGTCTGCGTACCGGAAAGATGTGCCGGCCGAGCCGGTTGATAGAGCAGAGTAAGGTTCTGTAGTCACCGGTTATGCTGTCTAAGAGAAGTAGATCATGCTTCTCTCAGTTCAGAATGACATATCAGGTGTGACCCGTCGTAGCGACATACAAAGCAGTCCGTAGCAAAGACCCGGTAAGGTCTGCTGTTATGGGCATGCGTTAGAGCAGCGCATCCAAACCGCTATTCTTGATGAATGTCGGAATGGCGGAGCGTGCCTACTCCTATCCGAACCTATTCCTGATGAATGTCGGAATGGCGGAGCGTGCCTGCCAGTTTTGCCCCAACAAGCATGTTGCATTCAGCTTGTGGTTGATAACATACAGATGAAACACAACTTTACGTTCGCTCTACTTCAGGGAGGGAGAGAGCTGATGGCCCGGTTTAAAGCACTATTTATCACCTTTACCCTGGTTCTGTTCCTGGTTGCCTGTAACTCTACCAGTACGCCCGATCCTGAGGCAATGGTTATTCCTACTCCGACGCCGACGACCGTTCCGCCCACGCCGGACAAGCCCACCTACACCGTCAGGCAGGGAGCTATGATCGATGAGCTCGAGTTGAATGGGCGTGTTACTGCTGCACGCAATCAGGATGTTTTCTTTAAGCAGGATGGGTTCCTGGAGCAGGTGCTGGTGCAGCGCGGCGATATTGTTACGGAGGGGCAACTGTTGGCGCAGATTGACCCCGGATCACTGCCCCAGGAACTGAACGATGCCCAGTCGGAACTTGGGGATATCCAGGCAATGATCAGCCATAGCGCGCAGGAGCGGCAACTGGAACTGCGCAATGCTCAACTTGCCCTGGAAGATGCGCAGGGTGAACTGGCCGCCGTGCAACAACCCGCCGGCCAGTCCGAGATTAGCGCCGCCCGGTTATCGATTGAGCAGGCCGAGATTAACCTGGAGGACATACGTCGGAATGTCTCTACCTCCAAGACATCGGCAGAACTGGCGGTAGAGCAGGCCGCTAACGCGGTGCGTAACCGGCAGGATGCGTATAGCGATATCTATCACGATACCTCATACCAGACGCAGGAAGATAAGGAGCAGGATCTGGAACAGGCCCGGCGGGCAATTCAGGATGCCGAGGCGAATCTGGCGCAGGCCAACCGGGCCTTTGAAGCGGCACGCGAAGCTGAAGTCACCTCCATCCGCAAAGCTGAGCAGGATCTGGCGGCGGCTGAGTTAAAACTGGAGCAACTGCTGGCCCCGCCGGACCCGCTCGAAGTTGCCGCAGCCCAGCGGGCGGTGCAGCAAGCCCGTGTGCGACTGGAGGAGGTCAGCCTGTCCGGCCAAGATCCGATGCAGGCGCAGCGCGCTAATCAGATCCGGCGCAGAATTGGCAAGATCCAGCAGCAGTTGGAGGAGTACCGACTCTATGCACCCTTTGGGGGTGAGGTGGCCGAGGTGATTGCCCGCGCCGGGGATCAGGTGCCGGCCTACTCGCCGGTGGTGAATATTATGGATCCCTCCGATCTGGCGGTAGCAGTCAGTGATTTTCTGAGTAGTGACCTGGATAAGATTACGATTGGTCAGGAGGTTACGCTGACCTTTGACCGCTACCCGGATCAACCCGTTCCGGGTCGGGTCACCCGCCTGCCCGCCGCCCAACTGGGGAGTGGCAGCGATGACGCAACGGTACAGCGTGATCCGAACCTCTGGATTGACTTTGACCAGGGTGATATGGAACTGGACATTGGCGATCTGGCGGATGTCCATATGGTCTTTGCCGATCGTTCCGATGCGCTCTGGTTGCCCTCCCAGGCAGTGCGCTCGTTTGATGATGACTACTTTGTAGTTGTCCGTGACGGTGACGAGGAGCGCCGGGTTGATGTGCGCGTCGGTATTATTAACGACGGCAAGATGGAGATTATCGCGGGGCTCGCCGAGGGTGATCTGGTCGTCGGACCGTAGGCGTTGGCAGGTTAGCAGGTTGAAACGTTAGCAGGTTGGTACGTTTGAACGTTGGCGTGTAGGAGGTACGGTGATGCCTTCACCATTTCCGGGCATGGATCCCTATCTGGAACATCCTGATCTCTGGCCCGAAGTGCATCACCGCCTGATAACCGCTATCGCCGATGCGCTGGCTCCGCAGGTGCGCCCCAGGTATCGGGTGGCGATTGAGAAACGTACCTATCTGCTTGATGTTGAAGATGTTGTCTGGGTGGGCGTGCCGGATGTGACTGTCGGTGTCGGTAGAGCCGCGCCTGAGGTGTTGCCGCACACCCCGTCTTCGCCGCAGCATCAACCGCTCACGGTAACGGTGCCCATGCCGGAGGAAGTACGTGAGAGCTTCCTGGAGATCAGGGAGATCGCTACCGGCGAAGTTGTCACCGTTATTGAGTTACTCTCTCCCGGCAATAAACGCGCTGGTGAAGGTCGGCGGGTCTACGAACTCAAGCGCCGCCATGTTTTGAGCAGTCTGACACATCTGGTTGAGGTTGATCTTCTGAGAGCGGGAGAAGCTTTGCCACTTACAGGTGATACGGTGCAGGCAGATTATCGTATTCTGGTGAGTCGTGGTGACGAGCGTCCCCGGGCGCAGTTGTATGCATTCCAGTTGCGCGATACGATTCCGGTATTTCCGCTGCCCCTGCCGGCAGGCGCTGCCCAACCCCAGGTGGATATCCAGCGGTTGCTTGGTGAAGTGTATGAGCGTGCCGGGTTCGATCTGGTGCTGGATTATGGGCGTGAGCCGGTGCCGGCTTTGAGGCTGGAGGATCGTGGTTGGGTTGATGCACTGCTACGTGAAAAGGGATTGCGTGCGGAGAACCGTTGATAAGGTTAGCACGTTGACATGTTGACACGTTAGCACGTTTTGATGTGACAAGCAATCTGTGTGAGCAACTGATGTCTTCTGAACAGAGCCGGCCAGGAAGCGATATAAAACAAAAACTGGGGCCATTGCCGCCCGAAGAGTGGCCGGATGTCGATCATCTGGTGACTGAGGACGATACCCCGGTGGATATCTTCTCCAGCAAGCAGCAGCGGTTGCTGGTTGAGCCGCTCTACAGTTCCTGGGATGGTCCCGGAAATGGTCGCCGATTTCTCGCAATGTCGAATATTGGCCTGTTCTATGGCGTAAATCAGCCACCGCTCGTGCCGGATATGATGCTCAGCCTGGATGTTTGTGCGCCGTCTGATCCCTGGCCGAAAATAAATCGGGCTTACTTCCTCTGGATGTATGCCAAACCGCCCGATGTGGTGATCGAGATTGTTGCTGAGCAGGCCGATGGAGAAGATAGCTGGAAGTTGGCAACCTATGCGCAGATTGGCGTGCCCTACTACGTTATCTTTGACCCGGAGCAACTTCTCAGCGAGCAGGTTTTGCGCGTGTATGGTCTGCATCTGGGCGAGTATCTCCCCGAACCGGCACACTGGTTGCCCCGGGTGCAACTGGGCCTGACGCTCTGGTCAGGCAGGTATGAGCAGATACAATTCTCCTGGCTGCGCTGGTGTCACCAGGATGGTACGGTTGTTTCCACCGGGGCTGAACTGGCTGAGCAGATGGATAGGCGGAGAGAGCAGGCAGAGCTTGACTATGAACAGACCAGGCAGCGCACTGCTCGTGCGCAGGCTGAGCGGCAATCTGCCGAGGAACACAGGGAACGCCTCGCTGCCCGCCTGCGCGAGTTGGGGATCGATCCGGAGGAATGTTAGAACGTTACAACGTTTGAACGTTCAAACGCAAAAAACCAATGTGTGGAATTGCCGGTATTATCCTGAATCCTAATCGATCTCTACCCG
>DAOTUI010000057.1:0-16095 GCA_034437035.1 Chloroflexaceae bacterium | reverse complement strand
TGACACGAGTTACGCGGTTGACATGCAAACCGGACGTTTCACCCGATGGAAGCTCGATTCGCCTGCGGCAGCGTGGTACGTTTTGATCTTTTTCAAGAAATTTTGGCGCATAGCGCCAAAATTTCTTGAAAAAGAATGTCCTGTTCCGCCCTGCCGGAGGCGACATGCTCTTCTGGGACAATGACCGCGTAACTTGTATCAATGACAGAAGGTACGCGGTGAAGGTTTGGACCACGAACAACACGACATGAGCGAACACCGCGAAACGGCCAATGCTGCTATGGATCGGGCGATCCTGCATTTGGTGGGGGATATCGACCCCTCTCAGGTGTAGACATTTTGTAGTAGGGACGCGCTTCTGCGCGTCCGTAGCCCGTCCCAATGCGGAAAGGACTTTTCTTGATCGGCGGTCTCTGCCACGCGAACCAACCGCATTCCAATGCGATCTGGCGAAAAAGTCTACATGTGAGGGGATATCGCCTCCGGCAGGGCAGAAGAACCCAGATCTTTCTCACAAAAAAATTCACAAAGTGATTTTTTTTGTGAGAAAGAAAAAGAACGTACCATGCTACCGCAGGCGCGTCGGGCCGGTTATCCAGATAAACGCCTGATTTAGAACCGACCGCGTAAGTCGTGTCAATGACAATCGATTATAATTGCACGCGGATTTGCATTTATCGGTATAATGTGAGGGGCGATAAGAACTCTGTCATGCCGGTCCGCGCCCGGTCGGCAAGTGTTAATTGCCGCGCAGCGGCAGCAGAGTAGTGAACCGTAGGAGCCAAGAGGAGGTTAACGATGAGCATGTTTGAGAATGTTGATCACATCGGTTTCGCCGTGAAGGACATCAACAAGGCGGTTGAGTTTTACAGCAATGCCTTTGGGATCACCGAGTGGGAGCATATCCCGATGCCGGAGCGCCATATGGCGGTTGCCGCCACACGCCTGGGTGATACGCTGCTGGAGCTGATTGCGCCAACCTCGCCGGATGCCAGCTTTGCCAAGTATCTGAGCGATAAAGGGCCGGGCATGCACCATGTGGCCTATCGCGTGGATGATATCAAGGCAGCACTGGATGAACTGCGCGCGCGCGGGGTCAAGCTGATTGACGAGGAGCCACGCCCCGGTATCCACAATACGCTGGTGGCGTTTGTCCATCCCAAGAATGGCGAGCAGGGTGTGCTGGTAGAACTGGTGCAGCATATGGGCCATCACTAGATCTTTCACCGAATTAGGAAATCCACATAGCACACGCCGCCAGAGCGTGTACTGTTCGCGCAGGCGGAGCGATGTATCGCTCCGCCTGCGCCTTTGACTGTGAATAGCAACAACAACTGGGTATCGTATCCCGACCGGCGTTGACACCACCGCTCCGGCGAAACCGGATGCTCTGCCGGACATCGTCTATCAGTCGCGCCCGACCTTCAGTGGTTCAGTTGAAGCCAATGCCACGGTGCAGATCCGGATCGACGGAACATGATGTGTAAAACCGTTGCGGACGCGAGCGGAGCCTGGAGCTGTACCCGAACGACGGATCTGGCCGACGGTGAACATAATGCCCGGATCGTCGTGATCGATGAGATGGGTTATCAGAGCAACACCAACAGCATCATGACGGTGGGCACCAGTACGCGGCGTACAAACCAACTCCTCCTGCCGATGATCAGGCGGTAAAAATTTGCTGCACTGCTATTGCGGCAGCGACGTGCCACAACAATGTCGCTGCCGCCTGAGTTTATTGGTCGAGCGGCAGATTGATACAATCGGCACGCGTTATGGCTGCAGCGCCGTCGCAACCTCACCCTCTACTGCGATGCGAACCTCATCCACGGTCGGGAACTGGAGCAGCGTCTGCGTAATCTGCCGGCGGATCTGCTGCACCCGCGCCGAACCACCACCATAGGTGCGCATCTCCTATGAGAAGTTCACCGTCGCCACGCCATCCTCGATAGTCAGCCCCAGCAGGCGCACCCGGTCGCCCCAGTCGGGCTGCCGTCCGGGATAGGTCTGCACCTCGTCCGGCGTTGGAATGGCGGTGTTGAGACCCCGGTGCGGTGGCCCTGCCGGCAGCAACTCCAGGGCGGCTGTTCCTACCGCCTCGGTGCGCGGAATGCGCCGATACTCCGGCTGCAGTTCTTCACCCACGACCCAGTAGAGCACAATTTCCATCTCATCCGGAGCCTGCGTTTCGGAGGGCAGCATGCCCGGCCCGCTCAGGGCATAGCGCTGCTCCGCCGGATTCCAGGTGATCGGGGCAGCCTGGGTGAAGCCTTCGCCGTCCGCGTTGATCGGCAACACGGTCAGCTTGACTGCGTTCGCCGGCATGACCTCGACAATAAATGCAGCCGGGTTTAGATTCGGGTCCGGGCGGAAGGGATTGATATTCGCGCCATTGCTCTTGAGCCCCTCCGGGTCGGCGGCAAACTGTACCACCGGCTCACCGGCGGCGTTGGCCTGCACCACGATCAACTCGGCGGCAACAAAAGCATCCTCTGTCATGTAGGACTGCATCGACGCGGCCGGTTCAATGGTTGCCGGCTGGTAGGCCACGACATCGCGCATGCCATCGTTGTTGAGGTCGCCTTCGTAAGCCACGCGCCACTCCGGCCCAACCAGTGCCCCGGCAGGTGTCGCTGTAGGTGGCGGACTGGTCGGCGCGGCAGGCTGCGTTGGCACGGGCTCCAGGGTATTTGTCGGCGGCGTGACAATCGCCGTGCGGCAGATCACATCGGCGATCAGCCATTGCCCGTCCTGCTGCACCAGTTCCGCCTGTACCTGGTGGGTTGTGGCGGTGTCATGGCCGGTGGCCCAAATTGTATGTACGACCACGCCGGCTGTATTCGCATCCGTCTTTGTGTCGCCGATCTCAATGCGGGTCGGTTTGTTCTGCGCGCACAGGATGGGATCGGCAGACAGATTGCCCTGGGCAACAGTGTCATCAACGCGCTGGATAAACTCCGCCGTAAGCCGGTCAGGGTCATCGTAGAGCCGTCCCTGCAGCGGATTGCCCGGGTAGCTGATCCAGTCGTTGTAGAACTGGCTGACCTGCTCGGCGGGCGTGTTCGCTGCAGGTGATGCAGGTGTAGCGGTGGGGGTAGTGGGCGTGTTTGTGCAGGCGGTCAGCAACACTGCCGGCAGCAGCACTGTCAGACCCGCCCATACATGTATTCGTATCTTCATCGAATCTTCCTTTCGATTACTCTCTTCGCTTTATAATCCAACGGATGTATGCTATGGACAAATTGAACTGGAGAGCGCAATCGAAGATCGGGCCTCTTCTGTAGTAACAGCAAGGGGTGAGTATCGTCCAGCAAACATACGGGTACATACATTCGTTCTCCATGAGTATACCGATACAAACGCACAAATGTATCGGACAGAGGGGGGAAATCGATCCTGGCTGACTGACCAGTGCGTCCGGTACTGGACTTCGTACTATAATAGAAGCAGGGAGCTGTACAGGTCAACGACGACCCGTCAACGCGGGACCGGCAGTGGTAGCATTCATAAGGAGGAGTTACGCGGTCCCTGACCTGAAAGGTATTTCAGCCTCCGGCAGGGTGGAAGAAACCCGATCTTGTTTCAAAAAAATTCACGTTGTGAATTTTTTTGAAACAAGAATAAAAGGAGTACCATGCTGCCGCAGGCGATTCTGCTGTTCACCGGGTGAAACGCCCGGTTTGATGAACGACCGCGTAACTCGTGTCACAAGGAGGAGAATCATGACTCAACCAGAAACCGTCCACACGACTCACGCCGATGTGCCTTCCCTGATTGCCCGACTGGGCGACCGTAACATCAAGGTGCGCGAGCGTGCCCGCCGCGACCTGGTTCATTGCGGCGAGCCGACTGTCGCACCGCTGATCGAGGCACTGGCGCATCCCAATGGAAATGTGCGCTGGGAAGCCACCAAAGCCCTGGGGGAACTCCGCGATCCGGCAGCCGCCCCGGCGCTGGTCGCAACCCTGGAGGATCAGCGGTTTGACGTACGCTGGCTGGCGGACGAAGCGCTGATTGCTCTGGGGCCGGCGGGGGTTCCGGCACTGCTACGCGCTTTGCAGTCCGCGCCGTGGGATGCACAGTGGCTGCGTCAGGGAGCCCATCATGTGCTGCGCGTCCTGGCCGCACAGGATGATCTGCACTATCTGCATGATCCGCTGGCGCAGGTGGTCGCCGCCCTCGAGGGGGCCGAACCGGCCGTCGGTGTGCCGGGAGCAGCCCACAATGCGCTGATTGCAGTACGCCGGACGCAGCAATAACCAGGGTTGATCCAATTTCCGGGAACAGGCAAAAGCCGCGAGCGGAAATCCGCTCGCGGCTTCGTCTCTTTGCACCGCCACTGGCTACCGCGCTCAACCCGTAACTGGAACCTGCTGCCTACAACTTTATGCAATCAGCGGAAAGACTGCCGCAACGATCCAGGCAAAGATAATCGCATTTGCCAGCGCGCCAATCATAAAGGTGCCGGTGCGCCGGTAGACCCGCCCACTGAACATGCCATAGATCAGGAAGTAGATTACAAACAGCGGCGCAACGATAATCAGGAAAAAGAGGCTGTTCAGGTTCAGGATCACGGCAAGCAGCAGCGCCAGGAAGAAGATGACTTTACTGATCGCATAGGCCCACGGCGGCGTTCCCGGTCCACGCGTCAACCACTCGTCGGCAAAGAAGTAGGGCAGCATCGCCACAAAAACAATCGCAAAGACACCCAGTCGCATCGGTGGCGGGAAGTAGTTGAGCAGAAAGAACTGCGTCGGTACCCCAAACAGCAGGAAGACATAGCCCACAACCAGCAGCGCCAGCACCGGGATCAGTAGCACATTCCGGCGTACATGCAGCCGGGGAATGGCCTGCCCGTGCGTACGGAACTGCTGAATTATCAGCCCGGTTACGGTAAACACCCCATACATGGCAAAGAAGAGGGCCAGCGGTCCGCCCACCAGGATCGGTACCGCTTCATTCACTGGCAACAAGTTAAATGCCAGCAGCGGCCAGAGCAGGAGTGGCGTCACCAGGGCCGGGATCAGCACCAGTCCGGCCCACCAGCGCCAGTTGACGAACCCGGTGTGCAACCGTTCCCCCGCCATCCCGGTAAATGGTTGCAGCAGGCGCGTAAACGGCCAGAAGAGCACCGACGCCGACAGGTAGAGCAAGATCAGCCAGAACGCGCGGTTCGTAACCTGACCGGCAAATTCGCGCCCAAAACCCTGGTTGATCCAGGCCAGTGTAGCCCGGGCACTCACCGGACTGAGCAGCACGCCGATATGCTCAACCCAGGGCACAAAGATCACCCCGCGCGCACTGCCCTCGGTAAAATCGCCATAAACCTGACCCGGTTGGCCCAGTCCGGCGGCCGCCTGGTCGATCATCTGCAGCGCCGGCAACCGCAGGCCAAACTCCAGCGCCCCCGTCAGCACCAGCAGATTGGAGATATCCTCGGCGGGTGGCTCCTCAAAGAAGGGCGAGATGGCGACCACGGCTTCCACATCCTGTGGGTTGGCGCGGGCATAGTCAATCACCGTCTCCGCACCCATCGAATGCCCGATCAACGCAACCGGCGTTTCGGCGTCCGGGCGGGCAAACTGGACAACCTGGTTCAGGGCGGTAGTCAGTTGCTCATTACGCGCGCCACGTTCCTCCCGCAACGGTGTGACATTCAGGCCATGTCCGGGAAAGTCAAAGGTATACGCCGTATAGCCCGCATCGGCCAGCGTGAGGGCAAAGGAGTGCATGATCTGTTGCGACCCGGAGAATCCGTGAGCGATAATCACCGGCGGACCTGCCCGTCCCTCGCTACGAAAAATTGTGACCGGAATCCCGTTCGGTGTGTCATTCTGCACCCGCGTATGCTCAATGAGCAGAGGCGAACGGACAAGTAACAGGCCGTTCAGGGCAATCAGATAACCGGCCAACCCGATAATCGCAACCAGCCCGGTAATCAGCAGGGATGATTGGTTAAATCTGTCGCGCAACGTGCGTGTTGTCTGCGTCTGTGGTTCGGCATGTGAAGCCAAGGTACTCCTGCCCTATTTCAATTCCAACACTTGATACTCTTGACCAACTTCCGCCTGGCCGGTGAAGCCTCCCGCGCGCACCTCCGCGAGTGCCTGCGCCTCCGGCATGGTCCAGCGGGGACTGAAGTGGACCAGCACCAACCGCGCGACATCCGCCTGCGCGGCGATTTCTCCGGCCTGTCGGGGTGTGGTATGCCCGCTAAACGGCTCCGGGGTGGTTGCCTCGTGGATGAGAATGTTTGAGCCGCGTGCCAGATCGCGCACTTCCGGGGAGGGCGCGGTATCACAGGAATAGGTCAGCGCCCTGCTACCGGAAGACTCTTCAAAACGTAGTGCCAGGCATGGCCGGGGATGATCGGTCAGCGCCGTGCGCAGCACCCAGTCTGTTTCCCGGTCGAGCACAACAACATCACCCGCCTGCAGGGGTTTCCAGGCTATGGGTGCTGCATGCTCACCCAGTTGAAATGCGCCCAGAATACCCTCGACCAGCGTCAATGTCGGCTCCAGCCCATAAATTGGGAGCGGCTCTGTGCGCCCTGCCAGGGCCATACCGAACAGCAGCGCCGGCAGGCCATTGACATGGTCGGTATGGCTATGCGTGAGCAGCACTCCCTGCAGCATCTGCGGATCTATGCCGGCGCGCAGCAGGCGCTGGTAGGTGCTCCCCCCCGCATCAATCAGCAGCGGGCCACCCGGTCCATCCCAAACCATATGTGTATGATCGCGGTCAACATCCGGTACCGCCGTCCCAACTCCCAATAGTATCATCCGTGCCATCCACGCGGCTCCTTGTCCCTGGTCCTACCCATTTATATCGTCAATCGGCACCAACCGCCGGCGCAGCGCATAGATCGCCGCCTGCGTCCGGTCGGCCAGGTGCAGCTTACTCAGAATATTGCTGACGTGCGTCTTAACCGTTTTCTCGCTAATGATCAGGGTGTCGGCAATCTCCTTGTTGCTCTTGCCCCGCGCAATCAGCCGCAGCACATCCATCTCACGCTCGGTCAGATGCTCCATCGGCGTCTCGCTGGTGCGCGGTGTGCTAAACTCCTGCATCAGTTTGGCGGCGACCTCCGGGTGCAGCACCGCCTCGTTGCGCTGCGCGGCACGGATGGCATGCGCCAGATCTTCAGGAGAGATATCTTTGAGCAGGTAGGAGATCGCGCCCGCCTTGATCGCCGGGAAGACTTTGTTGTCGTCGGCAAAACTGGTCAGCACAATAATCCGGGTGGTGGGACTGACATCTTTGACGCGCCGGGTAGCCTCAACCCCATCGATCCCCGTGGGCATCACCAGGTCCATCAGCACCACATCGGGCAGCAGATCTCGCGCCAGATTGACGCCTTCTTCCCCACTGCCGGCTTCGCCCACAACGTCCAGGTCGTCTTGTAACTCCAGGAAATCACGCAGTCCCTGGCGTACGACCTGATGATCATCGACGAGAAGTACACTTATCGAGTCCATCACTTGCTCCTTTATGTGCGCCATAATCCGCGTTCGGCAGTTCGCAGTTGTATGAACCGGATCAGTACGGATTATGATGTCCGGATTATGAATTATTATTGCGTGCTACGGTGACAATCACCCGAGTACCCTGACCGGGTGCCGAATGCAACTCCATGCTGCCGCCAATCTCCGCCGCCCGCTCACGCATGCTGATCAGGCCAAGATGACGCCCCTCGCCCGACTGCCGGGCATGCGGATCAAATCCCTGTCCGTTATCGCTAACGCATATCTGCATTTGCTCAGGTTTGAATTCTAACAGAACGCGTACATTGGTAGCCTGGGCATGTTTCACAACATTATTGAGCGCCTCCTGCACAATGCGGTAGAGCGCCTGCTCATAACCCCGGGCCAGTCGCTCGTCACCGCCGGCGCTCAACTCGATATGCAGCCCTTCGCGCCGGCTCAGTGCAGCAATATGTTGCTGTAGCCCGGTGACCAGTCCCTGGTCGCTTAATGCCGGTGGGCGAAGCTGGAAAATCAGGGCGCGCATCTCGGCCAGCGCCGCCGCCGATGTTTCCTGCAGACGTTCGAGCTGGGCGGCGGCGCGCTGTGGGTTTTTCTCCATGTGCGCCCGCGCTGCCTGCGAGGTCAGCGTCATACTGAAGAGTTGCTGCGTGACGCTGTCGTGGAGTTCGCGCGCCAGGCGATTCCGCTCCTCCAGCACGGCGGCTTCCTGGGAGCGCTGGTAGAGTCGCGCATTCTCAGTTGCCCCGGCCAGGATATCGGCGGCGGTGTGCAGGACGTGTACATCCTCATTGTTAAATGCGGCAACCGCTTCCGTCTCCAGGTTGAGCAATCCCAGCACCCGCCCACCCGCGACAATCGGCACACACAACTCCGAGCGCATATGCGGGCGATCAATCGCCAGATACTCCGCATCCAGCAGCACATCGTCAATGCGCTGCGTCTGGCCGGTACGCACGGTGCGCCCCAGGATGCCCATGCTGATATGCTGCCGGTAGCCCACCACCGCCGAGGGATAACGCCCCGATTGGGCCTGCCGGATAATCTCTTTGGTGCTTTCATCGACCAGGTATAACTCAACATGGTCATAGCCAAACCCGCGCTGGATCTGCTCCGTCACCTCGGTCAGCATCTGCTCCATGTTGAGGGTGGCGGTAGCGATGCGCGCCAGCGTGTTGAGGACGGTAAGCTGGTCCGCACGTCGCTGGACCTGTTCTGCCAGGCGGCGCGACTCCTGGTAGAGCAGGGCACTGTTGACCGGGCCGCTGATCTGGGCCGCGATAGCCTCCAGCAGATCGACATCTTCGTATGAGAAGGCATCGGTCGGCTCGTTGCCGACATTGATCGTCCCGATGACCTTCCCGCCACTGAGGAGCGGCACCGAAATGTAGGAACAGGCCCGGTGCAGGCGTCCGCCCAGCGCAATCGTGACATCGGTCTCCAGGTTGAGCAGATGTTCCGTGAGGCTGTTATCGGTATTATTGGAAAAGTAGGGCTGACCATACGCGGCCACACTACCAACAATGCCTTCTCCCTGCCTGATGCGGGCCGCGCCGGTCTCCGGACTGACGCCACCAACCGCCGCCGCAATGCGCAGTAAACCGGGTGCATCCAGCAGGACAATCGAGGCGCTGTTGAATGCCAGTTCCAGCCGGGTGATCGCCCGCTCAAGAATAGTGTCAAGCTCCAGCGTCGAACTGACATCGCGCCCCAGTTGCGCCAGCAGTTGCTCTTTTGCCAGCAGGCGCGCGCCCCGGTCGGCCAGGCGCACATTTTCCAGCGCCAGCGCCGCCTGCCGCACAAACGCCTCCAGCACCTGAATATTGGCGAAGGTGAACGCCTGCACTTCGGGCATCATGATATAGATCACCCCCAGCAGTCGGTCGCCGCGACTGCGCAGCGGCACCAGCAGCATATCCGCCTGGTACCAGAGCTGCGCGGCGGCATCGGAGCGGGCGACATACTGGTCAATATCCGGCTCGCACGGAATATTCTGGCCGGCGGGGATCAAGAAGGAGTCGCCCACGCGGAACTGCGGCTGCAGGAGCGACTGGTAGAAGGTCGGCGCAACCGGCGTCTTCTTCAGATACTCCTGCAACTCGTCCGGCACACCGACGCAGGCGACCGCCTCAAGCACATCGGTATCCGGGTGGCGCAGCCGGACATACACCATCGGGCTGGGCACCACGCGATGCAGCGTCTCAGCCAATTCGCGCAGCAGTTCCGCCGGCGTAATATCGGCATGCAGATGCGGCCCCAACGCCAGCAGATCGCCCAGCGGCAGATTGCGCGCCAGGTCGGTCGGCAGGGGCGACACCAAATTACGCGATTCAGAATGACTCATAGCTACTTATTTAATCATCACCAATTTCAATACTTACTTCGCTCACGTCTAGCGCTACACCGCGACCAATCCCAATCGGGCCGAAGAGCGTCTCCTGCTCAATCACGATGATCCGGCGCTTCCAGAGTTCCAGCACGGCCCAGAAGGTGACGGTAAGTTCCTGCCGGGTGCTGGATTGGACCAGCAGATCGTCAAACTGAAACCAGGGCCGGTCTACCAGGCGTGCCCGAATATCGCTGACCACCATCCGGACGGTCAGGCGCGGCGTCACCGTAACCGGTATCGGCATATCCAGCGGCAGCGTCAGTTGCACCCGCCGCTCCAGTGCCGCGATCAGTTCGGCCGGCGTATGCTCCAGGTCGGCCGGACCATCCGGCAGTGGAACTGTCTCCGGCAGCGCCGCCGTCCGCAGGAAGGTCTGCCGCCCCTGTTCTTGCCAGGCACGGAGCAGCAGCGCAACCTGCTTGTAGCGTTGATACTCCTGCAGTTGGCGTGCCAACTCCTCGGCATCATCAACGGCTGCACCGGCTTCGTCCGCCGTTGACCGGGCGGGTGCCGGCAGCAGCGCGCGCGACTTGATCAATAGCAGCCGGGCCGCCATCGCCACAAACTCGGCCAGGGAGCGCGGGTCGGGTGCATCCATGGCTCGCACATGCGCCAGGTACTGGTCGGCAATCTGGGCCAGCGCAATCTCGGTTATGTTAAGCTTCTCACGCTCAATCAATTGTAGCAGAAGGTCAAGCGGTCCTTCAAATACGGGTAGGGTAATGGTGTACGCTATAGTCTGCATCTAATGTTGCTCATCGGCCCACTGCAACAGGGCCGCCCGATCTACCGGCGCGCTATCGTGATAATGGCGCAGCGTTACAATAATCTCGGGCGGACTGCCCGCCGTCGCGGCCATCCGTGCTCCGCGCCAGGCATGGTCGGCATAGATCTGCACCGGGCGTAGCATCCCGCCCCCGCGAAGCGCCAGCACTGCATACAACGGCGGCGTGTACTTCTTCAGCAGAGTGATAAGCCCATACCAGAGCAGCGGTATCCCCCGTCCGTCGTCGTCTACCTTGCCACAGTCATGGATCAATGCTGCGCGTAGCAACAGCGGATCATGATAGCCGGCGTTGTAGAGCGTGTAGTAGACATCAAGGCAGTGGCGCTGGTCATACCGGGGCATCCCCACAAAGAGGCGCTGCTCACCCGGTGTTAACACCTGCCGCACCAGCACCTGCTCCTCCGGGTGGACCCGGGCCTGCAGCGCTGCCAGAAACTGGCGCACACGATACCATTTTCGCCGGAAGTGTTGTCGCTTCATGGAACCAGCGTCAATACCCGCGCCGGGCCGGCGCTACTCCCCTGGACTTTTATCAGACCGATCACCAGGGTCGCACCCGTCGGGGGCAACTGCTCAACATTTGTCAGATTCTCCAGGACGAACCAGCGTGTTGCGCCCGGTTGCTGCGTCAGGGCGGCGGTTGTAGCTGATCCAACGGGGGCATCAAGCCCCACCCCGCGCACCTGACGGCGTTGCAACAGCGCGGCGGCGTCAGCACCGATCGCCGGCACCTGCATCATTTGATCGGCCGTAAGATTCAGGTACTCCTCCGCACTGCCCCAGCGCATATCCCATCCGGTGGCAATCAACACCATCGCCCCGGCCGGGATACGCCCATACTGCTGCTCCCAGGCGAGTAACGCCCCCCGGTCCAACTGATACCCGGCGTTATCCTGGGCCTGGTCACGCACATCCAGCACAACGGCCGGTGCCACAACATCGTACGGCGTAAGCTGATCCAGGGTCAACGGCATTGCACTATCTGCCCGGAGTATGCTAAAATTTGTACCGCTGCGCATACTCAGGCGCTCAGGTCGGACAGTGCGCCCATCGCTTGCCTGCACCAGTTGCGTCAGCGGGACACCCGGCAGATGCGGCATATCGCCCCGAATCACATGACTCAGATCGACAATATGCGTAAAAACCAGCGTATACGGCGGCAGGGCGGGTGGCCCGCTGCAGGTCGTTGCCAGCAGCACCACACCCAGCAGGAGCAGGTACCATACACGGGTTATACCCATGCTTCGTTGGTCAGACTGCTGCACAACTCACCGCTTCTGAGACAGCATAACACGCGCATACCGCATTATACCAGTTCTCGTCCGACTCCTCGAAGGAGACTGTGGTTTGTCGGGAAGTTATCATTTGTATGCCGACGTTGTAACCGGGGCATACGCCGTTAACCCCAAACAAACCTCTTAGCTAAAGGTTATGGGTTGTGCTATAATAGTCCATAGTTCAGGACAGTCTACGGAGTATACGTATTCATGTACATCCCTGAAGGCACACCGCCGCTTGTCCCCAATGCTATGGCCCGGATTGAACGGCGTCTCCCGCAACCCGGCGAGATCCTCGTGCGCGTGGGCGAACGGGTTGAGCCCGGCGACGCGATTGCCAGAGCCTTCCTATCCGTTCCTTCTCATATCGTTAATGTTGCCCAGACACTGGGTATCCCACCGGCACGGGTTGAACGCGCGATGCGCCGTGAACGTGGCAATAAAGTTGTCCAGGGTGAAGTGTTGGCGCGCACGAATCGCCTCGGCGGGCGGGCCTGCCAGGTGCCGATTAGCGGCATTATTGCCGACGTAGATAGTGCCACCGGCTATGTTACGATTGCCCCCGATCCGGTTGAGTTTACCATGTACGCTGCCATCCGCGGGATTGTCATGGAAGTTCAGCCGCTTGAGGGCGTCGTGATTGAAACTCCGGCGGCACAGGTCTATGGTGCGTTCGGACTGGGCGAAGAACGGAGCGGGGTGCTGCGGCTGCTTGTCACCGACCCGACCGAAATTATAACCGATAATCAGATTGACGCACGCAGTGCCTATGCGATCCTGATTGGCGGTGCGGGCATCACAGCCGCGGCGTTGCGGCGCGCGGTGCAGGAGCAGGTGCTGGGTATAATTGTCGGCGGTATGGATGAGCGTGAACTGCGTACCTTTCTCGGCTGGGCCGGCGTGGAAGCCTGGTATACCGGTCAGGACAGTTGGCAGGTGCCACATCCCCGGCATGGGGGCGATCCTGGTTTGACGCTGGTGCTGACCGAGGGGTTTGGTGTTCATCCTATGGCCGAGCCGATGTTTGATCTGTTGAGCGCGCAGGACCGGCAGGAAGCGCTGATTGAGGGGACCACCCAACTGCGCTACCCGCTCCGTAGACCGCGCGTTGTGATCCCCCTGGCACGCAGCAGCGGATCACAACTGGAACTACCCCGTCCACCGCTGCGGCCCGGGGCGACCGTCCGCTTATCGGATACGGCCCACATGGGCCAGATTGCCCGGGTTCACTCGGTTCCGTCACTCCCACGGCGCATTGATGCCGGGGTTTACGTCCCGGCCGTCGAAGTTGTGCAGGACGATACACCACCGTTCTGGCTGCCACGCACTGCGGTCGAAGTTCTTACAGAACCGGAAACCGCATAACCGGACATAGAGTTACCCATGAACCACGTTCCGTTTACTGCGACGCAACAGACAACGGGTGGAGCGGATCGCGGTGATATACCGCGCATCCTGGTTGTCGATGACGAAGAGTATATCTGCGATATCTGCACCCGAACGCTGCGGAGTGCCGCGTATGAGGTGGTGTCTACAACCGATGCCCTCTTTGCGCTGCAACAACTCAAGGTTGGCGCAGCGTTTGATCTGCTGCTGGTTGATATTCGCATGCCGCTGATCAGTGGCCTGGAACTGGCGCAGCGTGCCCGTGAAATCGACCCGGCTATTGCGATTATTGTTATGACGGGGCATACCTCGACCGAGAACCTGCGCCAGGCAGTGCAGCGCGGTGTGGCCGATTTTCTCTCCAAGCCGTTTGAACTATCGGAACTCCGGCTCGCGGTGGAACAGGCGTTGAATAAGCGGCGGTTGTTGCAGGATAATCTGCGGTTGCGCGCCGTTGAGCAGTTGCTCCAGAGTAGTGAGGCAATTAATGCAACGCTTGACCTGCCGCAACTCAGCCGGATCATTCTGGAGATGGCACTCCGCCTGACGGCCTGTCAGTTTGGGTTTATCCTGCTCTATGATGAGCAGCGCGCCCGGTTGCGAGTGGAGCCGTCGGCCACCGATTCCTGGCAACTGTTTGAGGCGGGTCATGCAATAGCGTTGGAGACCTACAGAAAGGGGCATTCCCTGCGGGTGCAGTCGCCTGAAGCGCTCTGTAGTGACGACGGCGGGCAGGGCGTCAGCCATGGGTTGTCGGTGCCGTTGCGCGCTCAGGGTGAGGTTGTCGGGATTCTGCTGCTCTGCGATGATCGGCCGGAAGTCCTCCGTCCCGGTACCCAGGAGATGCTGGCATTACTGGCAAACCAGGCGGGCACAGCACTGCGCAATGCCCATCTGTACGGGCAACTCCAGGATACCTATCAGCGCCTGCAGGAACTTGACCGGCTCAAAAGTGAGTTTATCGCCATTGCATCACACGAACTCCGTACGCCGCTGTCGATTGTGCTGGGCTATGCGATGATGGTGCGCGATCAGAGCGAGGATCAGGATAACCGGCGCGAGTATGCGCAGCGTGTGTTGGAAAGCGCGCAACGCATCAAGGATATCGTCGATGATATGGTGAGTCTGCGGCACCTGGAGTTGGGAGAAGCGCCCCTCACCATTGACGAGTGTGATGTGCAGGAAATCGTCTCCCAGGTAATTGGCCGGATGGAGCCGGGAGCACGGCATAAAGGGCATACGCTAACGGTTGATCTGCCGGATGAACCGTTGAGCTTTCTGGCGGATCGGGAAAAGTTGCTGCTGGTGCTGGGTAATCTGTTCTCCAATGCGATCAAATTCACTCCGTACCCAGGGCATATTAAGGTCAACGTCAGCCGGTGGGCCGATGAGCAGGTACGCGCGGTAACCACGAACACGGTTGTGACGGTTGCCACACCGAGTCATACTCTGGATGTGCCTGCCGCAACGGATGCCGGCTGGGTGGTCTTTCAAATCAGCGATACCGGCATTGGTATCCCGGAACGGGAACAACCGCGCATCTTCGAGCGGTTTTATCAGGTCGCCGACTCCCTCACCCGGCAGCAGGGTGGGACCGGACTGGGACTTGCGATTGTGCGCGAGTTGACCGCGCTCCAGGATGGAGTGGTCTGGGTTGAGAGCGTTGAGGACCAGGGTAGTACATTTTCGTTTGCACTGCCTTATCGTACGAAATAGATCTGTTTTGTTGATTTTGTAGCATATTGCGTAAAGTGAGAGATGGCAATGGCCTACCGACTGATGGTAATTCCTGGCAGTAGCGAAGCGCTCAGCGCTTTGCCTGGACAACTTGGCGATGTTGAAGTCAAGGTGCTTGAATCAGTGAACGATGCGCTCTGGGAAGTTCGTTCCGATCCTCCCGAAGCAATTATTGCGGATGTCGATCTGCCCGATATGAATGGGCTCGAAATGGCTGAGATTTTGTCTAGCTTTGATGTACCAACGCGCGTCCTGCTCTACAGCCGGAGCCAGAATGCGGGAGCCCAGAAGCAGGCGGAAGAGTTTGGGGTGTATAACTTCTTGCAAGAGCCGATCTCGAGTGAGGAGTTGCATGCCGCCCTGCACGAGGCACTGGCGGCCACTCCACCGGAACCGGTTGCGCCGCCACCCGAGCCGGAGCCGGAACCGGAACCGGCACCCACACCGCCACCTGCACCCGCCCCCCAACGGGAACAACCCGCACGCGTTCGTCTGCCTGCGGCGGCAACCCGGGCGGCCCGCAGTGGCGGGAGCGGTTCGCGTCCCGCGCCCGCACCGCGTCCGGCACCCCCACCGCCGGAAGAAGACCCGGCGACATCCACGGCCCCAACGCCGCGTCATGGTGCGCGACGCAGGGATACCCTGGTGCTGACTGCCGATAATCTGGCCCCCATCCAGAGTGTTATGAGCCGACTGGCGCAAGATCTGGGGACGCAGTGCATCATGCTGACTGACCGGGCCGGGATGGTCCTGGTTGAGGTGGGGACAACGCATGATCTGCCGACGATGATCCTGCTGCCACTGCTCTCAACCAGTTTTTCGACCACGGGTGAGGTGGCCCGGCAATTGCACGAGGAAGACGCGACAACCCTCTACATTCACGAGGGGGTCAACTATGACCTCTATTGTTTTGACATTGTGCAGCGCTTTCTGCTGGTGCTGGTCTTCAACAAAAAGGTTGCCACCTCAAAAATCGGCACAGTCTGGATTTCGACCAAGCGGGCTATTCGCGAACTCCATGATGAATTGAGTTGA
>DAOTUI010000056.1:0-16148 GCA_034437035.1 Chloroflexaceae bacterium | reverse complement strand
AAATGTTTTACACATCACGAAACCGTGTACGCCAAAGTGGGGAAAACACCCCAAATTTTGTCAGTTTTTCAGCCTCAAGTGGGGTGGAGTTTCCATTTAGTGCCCAAAAAAATAAGCGAACGGTGAGTTTCTATCTTTTTTCACAAAAATTTTGCACTATGTGCAAAATTTTTGTGAAAAAAGATGGCTTCTTCCGCCCTGCCGGAGGCGACATGAGCTTCCAGGTCAGGAACCGCGTAACTCCTGTTATCTGACAGAACTTACGCGATGGGTATTGAATGTGGGCACCGTTGATACTACAGTGGAACCGATGAGGAGCAGATGATGAGCGAGTTTGCGGCGGCGCAGCGGGTGCGCGGGTTTGGCACGACGATCTTTGCGGAGATGACCATGCTGGCACTCCAGCAGGGCGCGATTAACCTTGGTCAGGGCTTTCCCGATTTTGCCGGTCCTGACTGGGTTAAGCAGGCAGCAGCGGAAGCAATTTCGGCGGATCTGAACCAGTACGCTCCCGGTACCGGGTTGCCCCGCCTGCGCAACGCGATTGCCGCACACTGGGCGTATAGCGGCCGGCGCGAGCTGGACCCGACCACCGAGGTGACGATAACCGCGGGCGCAACGGAGGCGCTCTTCGCGGCGACGCTGGCGCTGGTCAACCCCGGCGACGAAGTCATCTGCTTCGAGCCCTACTATGATGCCTACGTGCCCAATATCACAATGGCGGGTGGCATCCCGCGCTACGTCCGCCTGCATCCCCCGCGCCCCACCGAGAGCGTAACGTCAGATGGTGTGCAACATTCATCCTGGTGGTTTGACCCGGAAGAACTCGCGGCGGCCTTTACGCCACGCACGCGGATGATTATGCTCAACACCCCACATAACCCGACCGGCAAGGTGTTCAGCCCGGCCGAGTTAGCGCAGATTGCGGCGTTGTGCCGACAACACGACGTTATCGCCGTCTGTGATGAGGTCTATGACCAGATCATCTTCGACGCAGCGGTGCATGTTCCCCTCGCTACGCTCCCCGGCATGTGGGAGCGCACGCTGACGGTGAACAGTACCGGCAAAACCTTCAGCCTGACCGGGTGGAAAATCGGCTATGCCGTTGGCCCGGTCCACCTGACGCAGGCGCTACGGCAGGCGCACCAGTGGATCACCTTCGCCGTCGCCACCCCGCTCCAGGAAGCGACAGCCGTTGCGCTGGAACTGGCGGCGCACAACGGCTACTATGATGAACTGCGCAATGCCTACCGCGAACGCCGCGACCGGCTTGAACAGACCTTGCGGGCAGCCGGTCTCCCGCCACTGCCGGTGCAGGGTAGTTACTTCATCATGGCCGATATTCGCGGTACCGCCTTCACTGATGATGTGGCGTTTTGCCGCTGGCTCACGCGCGAGATTGGCGTTGCGGCCATCCCACCGTCGGCGTTTTATGCCGAACGCAACGGGATGACCAATCCACGCGGCGCGTTGCCCCTGCTGGCGCGCTTCTGCTTTGCCAAACGGCTGGAAACCCTTGATGCCGCCGCCGCACGTCTGGAACGTCTGCGTCAGCACGAGCTGTCTGCATAATCCCGGAGGTTGCATGCCAACGAGAATTGTTGTACCACAAGCCTACGATGTTGTCGGTCTGGGGGTTGCTACGCTGGATTTTATCGGCGTGGCGGACGGCGAACCCCGCCTGGGGATAAAACAGCCGCTGGCTCACTGGATTGAAGCGGGCGGCGGGCCGGTTGCGACTGCGCTGGTGACGCTGGCCCGGCTGGGGATGCGCGTCTACATGGCGGGCGCGGTTGGGGATGACATGTATGGTCAGCGCATTCTCGCCGAGTTAGCTCAGGAGGGCGTCTGTGTCGATGGTTTCCAGGTGTGCCCCGGCAGTTCGCATATCGCCTTCGCGCTGGCCGAGCCCGGGTTAGGTCGCCGCACCATCTGGTGGCATAACGATCCGTCGGTCTTCGAGGGCGTGACGCTGAGCCACGAGATTGTTACTTCAGCGCGGTTGCTGCACCTCGACACGAATATGCCTGATGTTGCGCTGACAGCGGCCCGCTGGATGCAGGAGGCTGATGGCTTAGTGATGATCGACGCGGAGCGCTTTAAGGAGAGTACGCTCGCGCTGCTGCCCTACTGCGACCTGATGATTGTCTCCGAGCGCTTTGGCCGCGAGATAAGCGGCGAAGCCGCCCCGGATGCGGCGGCGCGGTTCCTGCATGCCCGCTATGGCGGTGTTGCCATTGTCACGGTGGGTGAGCATGGAAGCTGGTGCGTAGGCCCCGATGAGGCATTTCACACGCCGGCCTTCACGGTTGATGTGCATGACACGACCGGCGCGGGGGATGTTTTTCATGGCGGCTTCATCTATGGGTTGCTGCAAGGCTGGTCCCTGCGCGAGACGGCCCGTTTCGCCGGCGCCACCGCCGCGCTCAAATGTCGCGCCTTTGGCGGGCGGGCAGGTATTCCGCGCCTGGAGGAGATCAATGGGTTGTTGGCGGGGTAAGGAGTAGATCGGGGCACCGGGCATATCCTTGACCCGATCGCCCTTCTTTTGTGTTCCGCGATGCCGATGGAATATTGCGGTGATAGCAACTATCAGCCCCCGCAGATCCCACACTTGCGGGGGCTGATAGTTAGCATGTAAATCATCCCCTTCTGACAGGACTTACGCGGTCAGTTCCAAACCAGGCGTCTGCCTGGACACATGGCCCGATTCGCCTCCGGCAGGGTGGAATGGAACATTCTTTTTCCGGAACATTTGGCACGTTGTGCCAAATGTTCCGGAAAAGACAAAAACGTACCATGCTGCCGCCGGCGAAATACGCCATCATCGGGAGCAAACGGCCCATTTGAATGCTGACCGCGTAAGTCCTGCTTCTGAGTGCGTCTATGGTGTAGTGATAATCAACGGTAAATAGACTGTTTCGGCAGAGCTATAGAGCACCGATACACCTGTTGAGGTACCCGCTACCAGATTCTGTATCTGATCAAATTCGGACGTAGTGCTGATGGTACGTAAGCCTTCGCCGGTATTCAGTTCCCGCGAAAGTGTCAATGACCATGTGCCATCGGTAGTGCTGGACGTTGTAGTCCCCAACAGTTCAAGCGTTTCAATAGTGTCATCTGTGTCATCCGCAAACACTTCGATAGTGCAGCCGTTGCAGGTACTGGGGAATGTTTCGTTTGGTGGGATTACCCCATCGGGACCGTTGGTTCCCGTTACGCTTGTACCGTCAATCGAGGTGATCTGAGCAGGGTTGAAGTTAGCGTAGCGTTCGGGAACGAGCGGGCCGAAGAAAATAGCCGGTGAGCTTTCTTCAATAATGTTGCCCTGGATGGTAATACCGCCACTGCCAATGGTAGCGGCAGTACCGAAGATAGCGATAGCTCCCTCGCCGCGCGCACCGTAGATCTGGTTGCCCAATACATCTTGTCCCTCATTGGTCAGGCGAATACCAATGCCACATATCCAGCGTCTGGTATCATCCTCCTGCACACCAATCAGGTTATTCTGGACGGTGTTATCGCTGCCGCCGATTTCGATCGCCGGAGCCTGGGTGCTGTTGGCATCATTTGAGGCCAACAGCAAACCCATTATCACATTCTCTGTAATGGTATTGTTGCTCCCTGACACATTGATACCGTCGCCGCCAAACCAGTTGTCTGCTATCTGTGCTGTTGGACTGCATACGACATTTTCCGGTACATCAGGCAGGGTACCGTCCGCCCGTGTGCCAACGTTGTTCCCCGTTACGGTTGAGTTGTCACTACGCAGTTCGATAGCGCCAGTACGCCCGCCTGCTACCGTGTTGTTTTGAATGGTGTTATTGCCGTCACCGCCAGGAGGGGTTTCAGCCGTGCTGATAACAGCACGATTATTGCGTTCCGGGTCATCCAGCGGGAATTGAATCGCTGTGCCATCAAGCGTCAGACCAAGCCAGTTGTCTTCGATAACATTGTTGTTGCCGTTAAATTGGGCTCCGACATACTGAAAGCCCACACCCCGTAGTTCATTGCCATCGCCGTCAAACACAATGCTCGTAAACTGGTTTGCCGTCGGGGTGCCACGAATAAACACCGCCGGCCCACTGGTTGTAGGACGGGCTCCCGTGTTGTCAGACTGCGTTGTACCGTCGATAATAACCTGCCCATTGGGATTTCTTAGCTCACTGCCAATACCACTAAACTCGAACACCCATACCTGGTTGGTGTTGTCATAGCCATTATCACTGGTAGGCAGATCAAATGCAATCGTCACCGGTTTATTCGTGCTTTCGCGCGCCTGAACAATGGCGCGGCGAAGCGTACAGGGGTCGCCAGGATTGTCCACGCATGTCGCACTTAACGAGGTATCGAGGTCTTCAGTTGTGGTTACGGTAATTGTCTCGGCAGTGGGGGTGATGTTCTGCCGGGGGGGCGATTGGTTCGATAGCATCTCTATGAACGTGGTAGCGCGGGCAAGCGGCGTCAACAGGAGTGCAACGGTAAGTACGACCAGTACAACGGTGGATTGTCGGACAACACTGTTCATGAATTTTGCTCCTTAACACTATCCCTATCCTATCGACCAATTGGGTATACTCCCGTGTCATCTCGGGCAAGATGACGTGATATTGGTTGGGATAACCTCCTGATCTGCTATGTTCTAAAATGCAATCTTGCGCCGGCGCATAGCAATATTCTCTAACAGCCCAATCGCCATCAGCGTCATGATTGTAAAACTGCCGCCGTAGGAAATAAACGGCAGTGGTATCCCGGTCACCGGCATAATGCTCATCGCCATACCAACATTAATCAGCACATGACACAGGAGCATGCCGAAGATACCGACAGCGATTAACCTTCCGAAAGTATCACGTGCGCGCCCGGCGATTGAAAGCGTAAGCCAGAGCAGCAAGCCATGGAACATTAGCAGCACTGTGCTGCCGATAAATCCCATCTCCTCGCCGATCACAGCAAAGATAAAATCGGTATACTGCACCGGAATATAGTTACCCTGGCTGAGCAGGCCATGCGTCAGCCCTGCGCCAAACATACCCCCGGCCTTGATCGCCGTGAGCGACTGGATAATGTTGTAGCCATCGTTGGTATCAACCTGCGCCGGATCGACCAGCAGCCAGTAGAAGGTCAGCAGGCGGGACTTCTGCTCCGGGTTGAGCACATACTCCCAGCCGATCAGCATCACCGGAATCGCGGCTATGATCAGCAGGAGCAACTGCTGCCGACGAATGCCGGCGCTCCAGGCCATCGCCAGCCAGATAAAACTAAAGACCATGGCCGTACCAAAATCGGGTTGCAGCAGCACCAGCAGTAGGGGAATACCCACCAGTGCCAGGCTGCCGATCTGCACCATCCACCGATCCCGTGTGTCCTGGAAATGAGCCCAGTATGCCGCCAGCACAATAATCATCACCAGTTTAGCAAACTCGGACGGCTGAAATGTACGTGTACCGATCTCGATCCAGCTCTGTGCGCCCTCGCTAATCTTCCCGATAGTTAACACAACTGCCAGGACACTCACGGTACCGATATAGAATGGTCGTGCCAGGCCGGACAGCAAGCGATAATCTAAAAACAGCATTGTTCCCATGACGCCCAGACCAATCAGAATATTCATGATATGGCGTGGAAACAGAATACTCAACGGTGTGCCATAAGCCATGGCATTGAGCGTCGCACTATATACGCTGATGATCCCAATCGTCAGCAGCGCCAGCACACAGAAGAGCAGAAAAAAGTTAAATTCGCGCCAGAGTCGCCCTTCCACACAAACCTCTCATTCCTGTCATTCCTGAATGTTGGATGGGTGGTTCCCGGCAACTGGTCGCCCCACCGCCGCAGCTATCTGCGCGATCTGGGTCATCATGGTGGCAAAACGCTCCGGTACCAGCGACTGCTGCCCGTCACAGAGGGCAAAGGCCGGATTGGGATGCACCTCGACAATCATCCCATCGGCTCCTGCCGCGACGGCTGCCCGGGCCATCGGCAGTACCCGTTCCCAGTCCCCCGCCGCATGTGACGGATCGACAATTACCGGCAGATGCGATAGCTCTTTAATCGCCGGAATAGCCCCCAGGTCCAGGGTAAAGCGGGCAGTATCATCGAAGGAGCGGATACCACGTTCGCACAGCACAACATTGCTGTTGCCCTCGTTTAAAACATACTCGGCGGCCAGCAGCAGATCTTTCACCGTTGCCGCAAAGCCTCGCTTGAGCAGTACCGGACGCTCGCTGCGACCGGCAGCCTTGAGCAGGGCATAGTTCTGCATATTCCGCGCACCGATCTGAATCATATCGGCATATTCCCTGACCAGCGGCAGCGTCTCGGTATCCATTGCCTCGGTGACAATCGGCAACCCGGTGATGGTGCGTACCTCAGCCAGCAGGCGTAAGCCCTCCTCGCCCAGTCCCTGGAACGCATAGGGCGAGGTGCGCGGCTTGTACGCTCCACCCCGCAGCATGGTTGCACCGGCCGCTTTGACCGCCTGCGCAACCGTGAGCAACTGCTCTCGACTCTCAACCGTACAGGGGCCGGCAATCACAACGATGTCTGTACCACCAAAGATAACATCCTTCACCATAACATGACTATCGGCCTCATGAAACTCGCGGCTGACGAGCTTGTAGGGTGCCGTAACCCGAATCAGCGCGTGTACGCCCGGCAGTCGTTCGATGCGCGCCGCCTCAAGAATAGGACCGCGATTCCCGGTAATGCCAATAGCCGTGCGGGTAGGCCCGGGCATGGGATGGGCCGTGTAGCCTAAATCCGCAATCTCAGTGCAGACTCGCTCGATCTGTTCATTCGTGGCGAGTGCTTCCATAACAACGAGCATAGCGGGCTCCTGGTTTCGTAGCGTGTGGACAAACGATACCCAATACGGAAAAAACACCTCGCGCATAAGCGAGGTGTCTGCTGGAGGTGAATTGTCTCGTTCTTTGCGAACGTAATGTATGGACAAGCGATATTCAACGTAAAAACGACCATATTCGACAACCACCGCCACTGCCGCGAGTGTAGCATGGACGGTGCGCCTGGTCAAGCGCGAATAATGACGATTACGTGAGCGGTGGTAGGTAGTACATCCCGGAAAGACTACTCGTGGATCCAGGGATCAACATTGCGGGTCCACTCAACCAGTTCGTTGGGCTGGAAGAACAGATTAACTTCCTTCTCGCCATTCTCCGGCGAGTCTGATGCATGGATCAGGTTGCGCCCGATCTCGACCGCAAAATCGCCACGAATGGTTCCGGGTGCAGCATTGGCCGGGTTCGTCGCACCAACCGTGTTGCGGATCATCTGGATGACACCCTTGCCCGTAACAGCGGCAACAATCACCGGGCCGGAAGTAATATACCGGACAAGCTCCCTAAAGAAGGGCTTCCCCTCGTGGATCGCATAATGCTTCCGGGCAAGCGCCTCATCTATCCGGATCATCTTCAATCCGGCAAACTTCAGCCCGCGTTGTTCCAACCGTGTTAGAATCGGGCCGGTCAAACCGCGCTGAACAGCGTCAGGCTTGAAAATAATGAGTGATTGTTCCATAATGCTCCAGTTCCTATGGTACTAAACTAAATCGGCACAGCTTCGCTAATGCGTTTCGCGGCACGGCGCATTTCCATCTTTACCAGGCCGAGGTTGACACTGCGCTGGGTAATAACTACAAGGATCAGTTCCTTGGCCTCGAGTAGCAGAATGGAGCCATCCTGTGCATCGATAATTGAGTCGATCAATGTACCAACACCAATACGCTTGGTTGCCTTGTCGATCTCACCGAAAACGGCCGCCGACATAGCTCCCAGTATTTCAGCATCTTCTTCATCGAGTAGGGTGCTTGCTACGACAAGCCCATCCTTGCCGACAAGGAGACTTCCAATCACCCCTTCCACTCGGATCAGGTCTTCAACGATCCGTCGCATAGCCTGGCCTTTCGTTCTGGCAGTAAAAGTGCGTAAAGCAAAACGGGTCAAAGCATGAGTTTGGTTATTCAGCTACTTTGCTCTGAACAAGATATACCCATGCTACAGGAGAACGTGTATTAACGCAAGCTCCAGCCCCACTGTAAACTGAGTTATCAGGATACAACTGCCGGATTCTGTGGGGGCCGGTAGATGACGTATAGGGACAGACCCGGGTTATCTCTCAGGAGTTAACCCGGGCACGCCCCTATTACGTCAAAATCACTGGTTGCTCTCACCTAATTCGAAAATGTCCAACTATACTCCGCAATCGCCTCACGGAAACGATTCTGTGCAGAGTATGCATCGCCCAGCAGTCGATGCAGACGCTGGAGCAGGTGCCGATCCGCAGTATCTTCAAGTAACTCCTGAAGATCATCAACAATTTGCTCAAGCGCTACTTTTTCTTTGATCAGCCGCTTATACTGATATGCCGCCAGTTCGGCCCGTCCGGTCTGCGCACTCAGACGCGCAATTGCCAGGTGCAACCCATGGTTATCAGGTTCAGACTGGCTCTGACGCAGATACTCATCCAGTGTTTCGTCGCCGGTCGGGATAAAAGATTCGAGCTTCTTGCGCCATGATGCTGATGGAGCAGCGGACGGCTCCTTTTGCTCTTTGCGCTCCTTTTCCCGGGGTGGTGCAGCCTTCGCCTTCTCTTCCGCGCGTGGCGCGGCGGTTGGTCGTCGATCCGGTGTGCGCTGAGCTGCCGTTGACCGGCCGGATTCGCGCCTGGGTTCTTTCGCCTTCTGATCCGGTTTTGATGGTTCCAGCGTGACGCGGGCCGGCTCTTCTCTGGGTTTCTCCGCCGTCGAGTCGGCGATACTCCAGATATCGTCAAGTGCCTCTAGCGGTTGCGCAACAAACTCTGCGTCCTCCGGTGAGACGGTCGGTTCTTCTTCCTCAGGACGCGGTTCCGTACGCTTCACCGGCGTCGCTATTTCTTCCCGATGCTCTTCGACCACACTAAAGTCAAACGCATCAGTCTCTTCGGTTGCTTCCGCTTCTGGTCGCGTTGTAGGTTCGCTTGCGGCCTGAGATGCAGCCGAACTGAGTGCGGCGATTTCCTCTGCCGATAGCCCCAGATCAGCCAGCGAGAAGGGCGATAGCTCAAGTTCTTCCGCTGTCGCTGCCGGTTCGGACGGTTCTGTCACTTCGGCGCTTGTTTCTTCGGGCACAACCTCACCGCTCTCGGTCGACTCCAGTGCGGCGATCTCTTCCTCGGACAACCCCAGGTCAGCCAGTGAGAAGGGCGTCAACTCCGGCTCTTCGTCCGGTGCCGGTTCAGGCGGCGCTTCTGGTGCTGCTGCCTGTTCCGGCATATCCATGGATTCATCGGCCGGTGCTGCTTCGGTAGAGCCGGCACCGCCTTCATCCATGCCAAGGGCGGCGATTTCTTCCTCGGACAGCCCCAGGTCAGCCAGCGAGAAGGGCATCAACTCCGGCTCGTCACCAACTGCCGGTTCCTCAATGTCAGTTGAGTCAAAGGCCTCCGGGTACTCATCTTCCCCGCTAATCTCTTCCATATCGATAACTTCGTCACCGTCACGGATTTCGATTCCGGCGTGATGGAGTGCCTGTCCAATCTCTTCGATCCGCTCGGGTTGGGACATGGGATTCTCAACAACATCGATAATATCGTTCAGGTCTACAAATCCCTGACGCCGCCCCAAGTTGATCAGACGGTCAATCGTCGGATCGCCCGTTGACTCCTCTGGTTCTGGTGGTGCGGGTGTTCCGGCGCGCGGCGACTGCGCATTTGCTTGGGGCCGGAGGAGCGACGGTGCCATATCCCCAAATGCACCAATATCGAGCCCTGCAAGTTCTTCCTCAGTCAACCCAAGTTCACTATCATTCTGGGTACCAAGACTCAGGGATGCGATCTCGTCCTCATTGAGCCCCAGATCAGCCAGCGAGAAGGGTTGGAGGTTCCCGAAATTCTCGGCGAAGTCGGACTGGGTGGGTTCCGGTTCACCTGGTATGTCTGTTTCACTCTCGCTGCTGTCAAGACCGAGATCAGCCAGCGAGAAGGGTGTTGCTTCCGACTCTTCAGCGACACCTTCCGGCGCACTTATTTCAGGCGCAGTCGCGCCTTCGGGCTCAGTTGCTTCAGATGGAGCCTCAGCCTCACCGGACATATCGAGGGCGGCAATCTCCTCTTCACTGAGCCCCAGGTCGTCCAGCGAGAAGGGGGTCAGTTCCGGCTCACCGGCCACTTCAGGCTCGGTGGCGGGTTCCGATTCAGCAACAGTTTCACCCGCATCAGCCACAGTAGGCGCTTCAGGCGCTGCCGCTGCCGCCTCACCGGACATATCGAGGGCGGCAATCTCCTCTTCACTGAGCCCCAGGTCTTCTAGCGAGAAGGGGGTCAGTTCCGGCTCACCGGCCATTTCAGGCTCGGTGGCGGGTTCCGATTCAGCAACAGTTTCACCCGCATCAGCCACAGTAGGCGCTTCAGGCGCTACCGCTGCCGCCTCACCGGACATATTGAGGGCGGCAATCTCTTCCTCACTGAGCCCCAGGTCGTCCAGCGAGAAGGGGGTCAGTTCCGGCTCACCAGTCGCTTCGGGCTCGCCCGCATCAGCCACAGTAGGCGCTTCAGGCGCTTCCGCTGCGTCAGTTGCCGCCTCACCGGACATATTGAGAGCGGCAATCTCTTCCTCACTGAGCCCCAGGTCGTCCGGCGAGAAGGGGGTCAGTTCGGGTTCACCAGTCGCTTCGGGTTCGCCCGCATCAGCCACGGCGGGTGCCTCAGCCTCCGCTGCGTCAGTTGCCGCCTCACCGGACATATTGAGAGCGGCAATCTCTTCTTCGCTGAGCCCCAGATCATCCAGGGTAAAAGGAGTCAGTTCGGAGTCGGCACTTGCTGCCGGCATCTCCGCCTCCTGCTCCGGCTCACCGGCAGTCACTGACGATTCTTCGCCGACTTCCTTGTCATCACGTAGTGAGACATCATCATCGGAGAAGAACTGCATCGACTCGTCACCGTCTTCAACGGTTACTGCGGGCAGCGGCGGTTGTTCCTCTGGCGGTAACTCCTCACGTCGCTGCTTGAGTCGGGCAAAGATTGACCGCTCGAACGGTACTTCGTCCTCGTCGTCTTCCTGTTCTTGCCGCAGGAAATCAGTACTTGACTTGGATGAAGGTTCCTGCCAGCCAAAAGCGGTCAGTTCCTGATGAGTTTCCTCTTCATCAGGGAGCGGCATCGGTGTGGATGGGCCACTTTCAGGCGACGTTACATCTCCCAAATCATCCAGGGAGAAGGGTTGGAGTGATGGCGGTAGGGAGCCTGTACCAATATCTCCCATGTCGGTTAAGTCAGTTGCACTTAAATCCAGATCATCCAGGGAGAAGGGTTGAAGGTCACGCAGCATATCATCATCAGACAGATCAGCTTCTGCTCCACCTTGCGTGGGGGTACCGGCAGAAGGTGGTGTCTCCTGCTGTGACCAGTCAAATGCCCGGAGCGAAAATGGTTGATCTGCGGCGGTTGACGGAGGCGGTGTCGCACCTTCAGTAAACCCGGACGGATCAAATGGGTTCATATCGCCGGCTTCCGGGTCATCGAGCCCCAGGTCATCCAGCGAGAAGGGCTGGATGTCTGCTTCCGCGCCTGCCGAAGTGGTAGACTCTGCGGCTGAGGAGGTTGCTGCCTCATCCAGAGCGGCCATTTCCTCCTCGCTGAGCCCCAGGTCATCAAGGGAGAAGGGTTGGAGGTTCGACTCATCCGCCGCTTGCGGCATAGCGGGTTCCGCGTCCGGGGCAGCGGGTTCCTGTTCCTGGGTGGGTGGAGTTGCCGCCTCGTTAAGGGCGGTAATCTCTTCCTCACTGAGCCCCAGGTCATCCAGCGTGAAAGGTTGCAAATCTGCTTCAGTGTCGGTCGGGGCAGCGGGTTCCTGTTCCTGGGTGGGTGGAGTTGTCGCTTCGTTAAGGGCGGCAATCTCTTCCTCACTGAGCCCCAGGTCATCCAGTGTAAAGGGTTGAGCTTCGATCTCTCCGCCCGCCGCTGCTGTCCCCAACTCTTCGGTTGCGGTGGGTCCAGCCCCGGCGGTTATTTCGGGAGCCGCTGTTTCTTCGGGTTGCTCAGAAAAGTCGTCAAAGGAGAAAGGTTTGACATCGGTTTCGAGATCAAACTCTTCCCGCGCTGATGACGTTGTGGATGACTCACCCGGCATGACATCGGCGAGTTCATCTTTATCCAACCCTTCAAATGCCAGCAAACTGGCGAGAAAATCATCATCGGCTTTGGCCCCCGAAGATACCCCAACCGCTGCGGCCGGTTGCGGCTCTTCAACGGTCTCCATCCAGGAGCCAAAGAAGTCCTCTTCGGCGGGTGCTTCGGCGGCGGCAACCGGTTCTTCCTCGGCCCGTCGTGCCTGCTCCTCACGTGCGCGCTGCTCCATCCAGGCATTTTCATCCCATTCGGGCAGGGTTGTATCGGGTTCTTCCGTTGCGGGGATTGTTGGAAACAGGGCACGCGCAACCGTGTAGTACGGATCGAGTTGCTGTGCTTCTGTCCAGTACTGGTTTCCTTCCGGATCACCGGAGGTCAATTTAATGTAGCCAAGCAGCAGATTAGCCTTGAGCACATCGGTACGTTCTCCCAGCACATCATGGCAGGATTCGACTGTGGCTTCTTCCTGCCCATCCCGCCAGAGCGCTTCCGCCAGGCCCACGCGTGCGTCAAAGCGATCCGGTTGGTCGTCAATGACACTGCGGAATTCCTGAATAGCCTGCGGCAGCATATGCCCTTTGGCATAGAGGCGGGCCAACCCGGCGCGGCTCACGCGAAGCTGGGCGCCTTCACTGCCCCAGGCATCGGTATAGAGGCGCAGCAGTTGGTTGCGCAACTCAGGCATATCGGGCTTAATCTCGAATGCGCGTTCAAATTCGGTAACAGCGCCATCCAGTCGCCCCTGTCGTTCATAGGTAATACCCATGCCGACCAGCGCGGGAATATTCTCGGGATCAGCAGACAAAACGCGTGAAAATGCTTCTTGCGCCTGATCAAATTGCCGACCGGCAAGATATGCCTCACCGAGGATGCGATGTGCTTCGAGATTCTGGGGAAAGTACTCTAAAACATGTTGAGCCACTGCGATGGCGCGCTCGATATCATTCTGTTCAAGCAAGCGTCGGGCTCGATCACATACAGCATGCAGGCTTGTTGTTGCCATCTTGGCTCCTCCTGCTTCCCAATTTCAAACACCAGGGGTGGAGCAGAATAATGTACAATTACCGAGGACTGAGAACAGTGCTATCTTACACCGGATTGCGTGACCTTACATCATATGTAAAGCGTGTGGTCATTATAGCGCAGATAGCGGGGGGATGCAAACACCACCCATCGAAATAACTGTTAAAGGATTACGGAGATAGAGGGAATGCCATGTATCTCGTTGGAAACCCTGGAAAAGTAATGCAGCGTTGCGCAATCACACTTATTTGATGGTTAACTTAACATCCCTGAACATCCCTGAACATGTCTGATCTGTAGCCAGGAAAGACTACGATCAGATGCATAGACGGTATTGTAGCATGAAACTGAGGCTCACGCAATACGTATGCTGATTTTGTCCAGCACGAAGCCACCTTGTCTTGTATGGACCGGGACAAGGTGGCCTGGGCTTGATGTCTGGTCGGGGCGACTGGATTTGAACCAGCGACCTCCTGAACCCCATTCAGGTGCGCTACCAGTCTGCGCTACGCCCCGCCTCAATAAAATAATGTGTGGATCAGATGTGCTCTCAATTATAGCGTGGACAGGGGGAAGAGTCAAACCACCAATCATCTCTACACCTACCACGGCGATGGTGTACTGCTGACGCAGACGGTGATGCCATGGTATGAATAACCGCTACGACCCCATAAGATGCTATAATGGCAGCCGTTCACACGCCGATAGTCTATTGGGTAACGCATGTCCAGAGAGCAACAGCTATCACCGTCTGACCAGCCGCGGGTGACGCCACCCTATCCCCGGCTGGAGATCAATAAAACCGCTATCCGGAATCTAAGCGTATTTCTACAGAGTCTGTTCGACTGGCGACCGGCACTCCTGGTTGCCGCCTGCTTCCTGCTGATGCTGCTGGTGGTGCAGGTACCCTTTCGCTACACCATTCTGGTGGGCCAGGGGCGCGGCCCCGGCAGTGATCTGCCTTTCCTGAGAAACTTTAACACCCCCGAAAACTCCTACACGGATGCGAGTTTTCGCTGGACCCGCAGCGCGTCCTGGATCGAAGTGCCCGGCATTGGGCAGCGCGATCTGCTGGTGGATCTGCCGATTGTCTCTCATCGGGGGCACTGGCAACCGGATGTACCACCGCCAGTGGTCGAGCTACAGTTGGGCGGTCGTCCGCCGATACCGATAACGCTGCGCCAACCGGCGGCGCACTATCGCTTCTACGTGCCCGCGTCAGCGCTGGACGACGGCACGCTGCGTATCCGGCTGGCAACCGAGCCCTGGCAGGCGGCCAATGATCGCCGGGCGGAGCTGGGCGTCTCGATTGGCCGCTTTCTAACCATCATCGAGGCACGGACAAATGGCCTGGTACTGCCCGCGCCCCGCCTGGTGTTGATCTGGCCGCTCAGTCTGCTGCTCTACTGGTTGGTGCTGCGGGTGGTGGGTTTTACGCCCCGGCCGGCGCTGCTGCTGCTGCTACCACTCACGCTGATTGTGCCGCTGCTCACGCTGTTCGAGGCGCCCCGGCTGGCGTTTGGCAACCTCTGGGTGATCCAGACCGGGCTGATCAGCATCATCTTCGCGGTGCTCTGCGTCTGGCTGGTGCCTCCACTGCTGCACGGCCTGCGGGTGCCTGCGCCACAGACGCTGCTGCCCTGGCTGCTGCTGCTGATGGTGCTGACCTTTGCCCTCAAGTATGCCGGGCGGCTCTACCCCGACTCGATGCCGGGCGATTTACAGTTACACGTTAACCGCTACACCCTGACGGCGCATGGACGCTTCTTTATTGAGGCCCAGCATCGCGGTCTGCCCTTTCCCTTTCCCAATGGCCTGTATGTGATGATTGCGCCGCTGACGCTGACTGGACTGAATATTCATTTTCTGTTTGAATTGACGGCGGGACTGTTTGAGGCAACCATGCCTGTTCTGCTCTACGTTTTTATGACGCGGGCGGCGCGCAGTCCTCAGGTCGGGCTACTGGCGGCGGCGATCTATGCGCTGACCCCGGCCGGGTTTATGACCACCTGGTTTGCCTTTGAAACGCAGGTCGCGGCGCTCTGGTTTTCGACGCTGTTGATGGCGGTGCTGGTGCTTCGCTGGCCGGACTATAGCGACTGGCGAGTCTGGGGGTTGCTGGTCTTCTTGTTTGCACAGGCATTCCTGGGGCATATCGGGCAGTTTATCAATACCGTGCTGCTGGGGTTGCTGGTTATTCCGCTGCTCTGGTGGCGTTATCGGACGCCGGCAGAACGCCGCGGCACGCGCCAGATCTTGCTGGCCGGGGTTACGGCGGGGCTGTTCGCCGGGTTGTTTTATTATGGCCGGTTTACCGGGCTCTTCGTGGAGCAGTTGTATGGCATGGTCACGGGGGGCTTGAATGACATCACCGGGCGCGATCCGATCCCGCGTGTGGTCACGCTACGTTCGCTCTGGTATGATGGGATGATTACGCACTTTGGCTTTTTTCCGGTGCTGCTGGCATTTTTGGGGGCGCTGCTCCTGTTGAGTCATTCGCGGTTGCGGCGTTCGCTCTTGCCGCCATTGGTCTGGCTGACTTTTCTTGTGGCGGCTTCTCAGGCCGTACTACCGCTGATTACGCTCTCGTCGATTACAACGCGCTGGCTACTCTTTGCAACCTGGGCCATCTGTGTGACTTCAGCGATTGCCTTCTCGCTGCTCTGGCGCTATGGTCGCAGCGCCCGCCTGGTTTCGCTGGCAATGGCCGGGTATGTCTGCTGGCTGACGATTGTGGTCTGGATTGATGCGATGGCCCTGCGCGATCCGCCGGTGGAGCCGTTTTAGGGGTTAGGGGCAATACCTTTCAAATAACCGGGCTTACGTGGTGGGTCGGCAAACTGGGCGTTTGCACACGGGAATGGCCGGTTTCGCCTGCGGCAGCATGGTACTTTTTCGATCTTTTTGGAAAAAAAGTGGCGCTCCGAGCCACTTTTTTTCCAAAAAGGATGGTCGGTTCCGCCCTGCCGGAGGCGAAATTTCCTTTTGGTTCGTGACCG
>DAOTUI010000055.1:0-8605 GCA_034437035.1 Chloroflexaceae bacterium | reverse complement strand
AAATGTTTTACACATTACGGAAACGTGTACACCAAAGTGGGGAGATTGCCTCAAATTTTGTCGATTTTTCAGGCTCAAGTGGGATGAAAATTCCATTTAGTACCCTAAAAAATAAGCGAACGGTAAGGTACTTTTTTGTCTTTTTCCGGAACATGTGGCTCTCCGAGCCACATGTTCCGGAAAAAGCATGTCCCATTCCACCCTGCCGGAGACGAATCGGGCCGGTTGTCCAGGCAGACGCCTGGTTTGGAACCGACCGCGTAACTCCCGTAGTCTGAAACGATACCTGTCTCCAGACTAAACCGACTGGTCAGTTTAGTTTCAGAATACACCCTGGCGGCGGGGATGTCAAGCGGGGCGCAGATGCGCCCCTCCGGGGAAAATTCACATCACCAATGTTCCGATACGTTATGTCGAATGATTGGCAGCCGCGTGCAGCAACTGTTCAAACTCAGCCAGATCGGCCACCTGCTGCACGGCCACAATCAGCCGGTGTAACTGGTCGGGGTGGTGTACGCGCCGAATATCACGCACCAGCGACAGCGGCGCATCAGGAAAGCGCACCAGCAGGGAATCTTCGAGTAACTGTTGAAACTCTGTTTCCTGCCGGCGCAGTTGGGCCAACAATGCTGCTTCGCGCTCCTTCAAAGCTGCTTCGCGCTCCTTTAATGCTGCTTCCAAAGCTGCTTCGCGCTCCTTTAATGCTGCTTCCAAAACTGCTTCGCGCTCCTTGAACTCTGCGGTATACTCCTGCATCAAATAGTCGAAAAACTCGGAACTCATAAGTTTCTCCCTTCCGACCAGATCAATAAAGCGCTGCGGATTCAGCAACGGGACGGCAAATGCACCCAGGATCGAGAGCAGATCGCCCTGCTCGGGTTGCGGCGCTTGCTGCAGGACCACTTCAATCGCCTGTTGCACCAGCGGCGCACTCGCATTGTGCATTAACGGGCTCAGGACAACCAGCCCCAGGTTGGCCGACGCCAGGGCTGCTGCCGCATCCTGTTCCCATAACCGAATTCGACCAAATGACCAGGTCTGTACAACCTGTCCATCAACCTGCTGGACCAGTGTATCACCAACATCATGATCGGGGGCAAGATAGATCACCGTACCAACCACTACTGTCGCCGGCTCCTGTTGCCCAAACCAGGCCATGTAGCCCGCCAGACGCCAGAGCACGGTTGGATCACGGTATCCTTGCCACTCCACAAGGTGCAGGTATTCCTGCTCCTGGGGACTACGAATACGCAGTACTGTATCCAGACGTGTCGCGCTGGCCGGCAGTTCACGACTCTCCACGCGTACCAGCGTTGCTGCCGGCAGCCCAAGCAGGGGTAGCAGATCAGCTCCGCGCAACGCCATCAGCCGTTTGAGTGGAATATCTGTTTGCATCAGGATTCCTCCTGGATGTGTGTTGCTGCTTATAGCATAGCATATCTGGAACGCACATGGTAACGGGACAGCCAGGACATCGCCACGCTACCCGACCTACGCCAGGATTGCCGGGCACTCCAACCCGTGGGCCGCCATCAGCGTGGCATCGCCCATCACTGCGCGGGGGCGACCATCGGCCGTGATCTGACCTGCATCCAGCAGCAGCACACGATCACAGATTTCCAGGATGAGTTCGAGATCGTGGGAGGCGAGGAGGAGGGTTTCCGGTGACGCCTGCAAAAACTGGATCAGGCGTCGTCGGGAGCGGATATCGAGGTTCGCGGAGGGTTCATCATAGATGATCAGGCGCGGGTGCAGCGCCAGCACCCCGGCAATTGCCACCATGCGCTGCTCACCGCCGGAGAGTTGCTGCGGGGGCCGTTCGGCCAGATGGCGGACACCGGTCGTCGTTAGCGCCGCCTCCACCCGGGCCGCCACCTCTGCGCGCGGCAGCCCCAGGTTCTGCGGGCCAAAGGCGACATCATCCCAGACCGAGAGGCAAAAGAGTTGATCGTCCGGGTTCTGGAAGACCATGCCGATTTCAGGATGAAATGCACCTGGTTTTACCGGACGATCTAGCAGCCGGATCATTCCCGCGTTCGGGGTCAACACACCGCAGAGCAACATAAACAGGGTGGTCTTGCCGGCACCGTTGGGGCCAATCACGCCGACGCGCTCCCCCGGTTGCAGCGTTAGATGCAGATCGCGCAGCAGGCCGGGCCGCCCGGGGTAGGCAAACGACAACCCGGCAACATGCAACAGATGGGGCGCACCATCCGGTGCTCCTTCGGCAGCAGCATTGGTTGGCTGTGGCGATTGATCGCGCATACTACAGCAGCGCTCCGGTGCGCAGCAGAACATCACCCACAACAAACCCGACAGCAACCAGCAGTGTGGCAACCAGCGCAAGCAGATCCGACCGCGTCACCGGAACCGGCATCGGAGCATACCGCGCCGGCGCATGCCCATAGCCGCGCAGGATCATCGCCTGATAGACCCGCTCGGAGCGCGCATAGCTACGCACCAGCAGACTCCCGACCAGTGCCGCCGGCATCCGCAGGTTGCGCGGACGAAACCCACGTCCCTGAAACCCACGCAGCCGCATGGCCGTCTGCATCGTCCGCAGATCGCGCCCCAGGTCATGCAGATAGCGGTAAGTGAGCAACGTCATATCGGCCAGAATTTCCGGGAGACCCAGCGCGCGCAACGCCCGAACGCTGGTCATGAAGGGGGTCGTACCAAAGAGCACTATTCCGACGGTGAGAATAGAAGTAAAACGAGTAGCGACCAGCAGCAGAAAGAGCAGCCCTTCGCGGTAGAATGCCAGCGGCCCGATCTTCAGCAGGATCGTCGAGCCAACCAGCAGCGGAACCAGCAGCGCAAACAGCAGGAGAAACATACCGGGATAGCGCAGCCGGGAGAGGAGCAATGCGGCGGGCAACCGGGACGCGGCATAAAGTCCGGCCGTCACTAGCAGCATGGCCGGAAGCAGGCGCAGGTCACGCACAAAGGCAAAGGCAAACAGCAAAACCAGGAGGGCAACCAGCTTGCACCGCGGCTCCCAGCGGTGGAGCGGCGAGTCCCGGTGGGCATAGGCATCAAGTGTGAGGTTCATCAGCTCCTCGGATGCCGGGCAGGGAAGGATCAGGCGTAGCGGCGGGCACCGGCGGCGACCAGCGCGATGCACTATCCAGCAGATCCGGCCGCACCCGCTGCAGGAAGAGCACCACCAGCGCAGTAAAGACGCCCTCGATCAGCACCACCGGAATATGCGCCAGCGCCAGCGCCGTGATCGCCGCGCGCTCCATCCGAATGTCCAGCGTTGCCGGGATGGTTGTCACCAGCAGCCCATAGAAGATCACAACCGCCAGCCCCAGTCCAGCGGCGCCCCCCAGAAAACCGGCCAGACCTGTACCAGCACGACTCTCCCGTCCGAAAAGAAACCTCAGGCGAAAGAGAAAGTAGGCCAGCAGCGCCGGCAGCCCCATCATCGTCAGATTGACACCCAGCGTAGTTAACCCGCCATGCTGAAACATCACCGCCTGAAAAAAGAGCCCGATCAAAATTGCCGGGACCGCGTAGTAGCCCAGCAGCACCCCCAGCAGTCCATTCAGAATCAGGTGAACGCTGGTCGGCGGCACCGGGATGTGAATCCAGGATGCCACAAAGAAGGCCGCCGTCAGCAGTGCTGCCTGCGGCACCCGCGCCCGCGGATTCGCCTGCCGGTTGATCTTGCGAAGCGCGTACCAGGTCAGCGCCCCACCCGTCGCATACCCCGCCGCGCAGACCGTCGCCGGGAGAATTCCATCCGGCAGATGCATAGCTACTTCCTGTTGATAAAGAAGAGGGCCGTACCGACACACCCCCAGACCACCGATGCGCCCATAATGAGCAGTTGCAGCGGAGTGTACCCACCGGCACCACCTGCCGTCTGCATCGCCGGGGCATAGCGCGTGACACCTTCACCCATCCCGGTAGCCACGTCTGTTTCCGCACCGATTGGGATAACAACGATATCGCCATGCCCGGACTGCCGCACCTGCACCTCCCAGTTGCCGGGCCGCTCCGGGTCGGGCATAAACGTAAAGCGCCCCTCGGCATCGCAGGTGCCCGTCATCCAGGAGTTTACCGGGTCGTCCGGCGCGTAGATCGTCACCTGCGCTCCCGCCATCGGCGCACCATTGTCGAATTGCGCCACCAGCGCAACCGCCGGGCCAGTCGTGTAGGAGATGTTGCTGCCATGCGCGGCAACCGGGGCAACCCGTGCCAGTGCCGGCAGCAACAGCAACGGTAGGAGATAGTACCAGCGCATGTGCTTTGCCTTCAACATCATCTCAATCTTCATGCGTATTCCGGCAGTGGCCTTCACCCACATGCGCCAGATGCATTTCAGTCAGCTTCGCATAGTCTTCGGCAGAGAGGCCGGCCTGAAGCGCGGTCATATCGACATCGACCCTGCCATCCTGTGCCAGTGCGGCAAACGGTTCAAACCCCAGCGCGCCCGCGTTGATATCAGCATCCGGCGGTGCTGCTCCATCGCCAAAGAGATGATCAAAATGGAACGTTGCCTCCAGATCCGCCGTTTCGCCGGCCTGCAGGATGCCCTTGCGCTCATCACCAACGAAATCACCGCAGACATAGGCGCTCTCCCCATCCAGGCTGATGCGGAAGGGCAGCGTTTCACCATCTTTCGCGGCGCGCCCCTCCATCAGAATCACCGCGCCGCCGGCAGGACCATCCGGAGCACGCATCAGTTCCCAGGAGAGCGCGTTGTAGCGCCCGGCTGCCGCTTCAACCGTGCCCACCAGGATGGGATCAGCCTGCGCATCACCCGCAGCCAGATCAACGGTCGTGGGTTGCGCCAGGCTGACCTGCACGGCGGCCTGCGGCATCCCCCCCGCGTCGGCATCGAAGGGCGGGTCACTCTGGTAGGCCGTGAGGTTCGCCGGCGTCACATACAGATGATCAAAACTGATGTCCCACCCGTCGCTGGTAACAAAACCCTGGCGTACAAAATCCTCGCCATTGGCGCGAAACTCAAGGGTGCCCATGCCCACCTCGGCAGGTACTGTTGGTGCGGCAGTAGGTGTACTTCCGCAACCCCAGAGCAACAACGCCGCCGGCAGTATCAATCCAACCAGGTTAACCCGCCATGTAGCCATGCCACTTATGCTCCTTCTTCTGCTACTGTTCCGTCTCGACGTGTTCCTGACAACCCTGACACAGACCGGAGAGGGCAAAATGCTGAAGATCGGCGGCAAAGCCATACTGCTGTTGCAGTTGCACCCGCAACGCGGCAATCAACCGCGCATCCGCCTCGATCACCGTGCCACACTGGCGGCAGACCAGATGAATATGGGGACCATGCTGGATCGTGGCATAGATCACCTGCCCGCCCCCCAGGTCCGCCCGATGGGCCAGTCCCTCCTTCACCAGAAAATCCAGCGTCCGGTAGATGGTAGCGATATTCACGCCCGGCGTACGTTGCTGCACCTGCGCAAAGACCTCCTCGGCGGTCATATGCCGGCGGCTGTGCGCAATCGCCTCGATAATCAGTGCCCGCTGCGGCGTAATCCGGTAGCCGCGCCGGCGCAGCGTTTCAATAGATGTCTGACAGTGCGGCATTGCGACTCATTGCTCTTGCGAATAGTTGCAGATAGGAGGCATTATCTCCAGAAGTGCGGAGTTGTCAAGTTGGCCCAGGCATACAGCAACTGCCTGATGAACGTTGAGAAAATAATCCGGATATGCCATCCTGGAGTCCCGGCTTTCGCCGATAGAGGCTTGCCGGGAACGCGGCCGACTGCCGGGAACGCCTGATCCGGCTGAAGCCGGGACTCCCGATCAGTGATGTCCGGATTAGAAATTCAACGTTCATCAGACGGCACTACGCGATCATATGAAATATCAGGTAACGCCGGCAGACGCAAAAACCCCCAGAGTTTGGATAATGATGATCCAAACCCCAGGGAAGCAGCAAGCAGCAACGATATGCGTTATGCGCGTGTTCCGCTCAACACCAGATAGCGAATATGCGCTTCATAGATATCCCGGATCTGCCGGAAAAGTGCGGGCAACGCATCAATCATGGCCTGATCGTACACCTTGCGGAGCTGATCATGCTTCTGCTGCTGTTCCAGCATGGTAATACTTTTACGGAATGTATTGAACGTGTTTGGGGTAATGTCGATTACGTCTTCGACAGCGAAGCCACTCTCCTGTAACACCTGACGATACTGTGCCGGCGTCGGCAGCGCATTCATTTCAAAGGTAGAAAAGAACAGGACACGTTGCGCAGTACTCATCGGCACCGCCTCCACAACGTCGGCGATGAGGAAGTGTCCCCCAGGACGGACTACCCGGGCCATCTCGCGCAGCACCTGGGCGCGATCGGGCATATGAAACAGTGACTCAAACGCCCAGACCGCATCAAAAGATCCATCAGCATAGGGCAACTCCATCGCATTGGCATACTCAAACTGCACCCGGTCACTCACCCCGGCAGCCTGGGCCCGTGCAGTTGCCCGTTCTACCTGCATCCGGTTTATGGTAATACCAACGACTGAGCCACCCGTTGCCTGCGCCAGCCGTACGGCGGGTTGCCCGGTGCCACAGCCGACATCCAGCATGCGCCGGCCCGATTGCAATCGCATATGCCGGACCATCAGGTCGGTAAAGCACTCCTGCGCCGCTTCGATATCAAGATCAACCGCCGGATCAGGCCAGTAGCCCAGATGCAGACTCTCGCCCCACATAATATGGTAGAAGTCCGTCATGGTGTCGTAGTAACGGCTGATATCCTCAACCGTGAACTTTTGCAGAGTCATACGCTCCTACTCCTTATGTAACCCGGCACTACCGGCGACCATTACCTGCGCCGGGACAAATTGGGGCACAGATTGCCGCTCCATACCTGTAACGAACGAGCCGGTCCAGATGACTATACCATAATTAGAGGTTGATCGCATCACGCGACTGATGCTGTGTCAGAAATGCTGGTTGTACGCACTGCTCCTTGCAGCAAGCTAGATAATGAGGTTCGCTTGTGAATAAACTCTGGTCATTATCAGAAATCGATATTTTCCAGGATCTGTCGGAAGAGGAGTTAAAAATTATTGCCGACCGCGCCCCTATGCAGACAGTTGCGGCAGGCACGGTCTTCTTTGCACCGGATGAGCGCACCGAGGTGCTGTTTATTCTCAAGTCGGGGCGGGTACGCATCTTCCGGCTCTCCGCCGAGGGCAAGGCATTCACGACGGCGATTGTCAGTGCCGGGACAATCTTTGGTGAGATGACCCTGGTCGGGCAACATATGCATGATAACTTTGCCGAGGCACTCGACTCCTGCGTGATCTGCCTGATGAGCAGCGAGGATGTACGCAGGCTGCTCCTGAGCGATCCGCGCATCGCGGCGCGAATTGCCGAAACCCTGGGCCGCCGCCTGATCGATATGGAACAGCGCCTGAGCGACTTTGCCTTCAAGAGCGTGCCGCAGCGCGTCGCCGGCACCCTGCTGACAATTGCGCGCAGCGATCAGTCGCGCCAGGTCTGGCCGTTTGGCAAGCAGCGCACCGAGGTCCGCGTCACCCACGAGCAACTGGCCGAGTTTGTCGGCACCTACCGCGAAACCGTAACCAAGATCCTCAACGAGCTACGCGACCAGGGGCTGATTGAACTGCGGCGCGGCAAGATTGCCCTGCTCGACACAACCGCGCTCGCAGCCGTGGCCGAGGAATGAGCGTAGGAGGGCTATTCCTCTGCCTGACTATTTCCTTACAATGCATACTGGTACCACAGAAACGAGATAACTTACAAAACTTACGCGGTGGGCGTTCAAACCGGACGTTTGACCAGATGGAAGCCAATTTCGCCTGCGGCAGCAAGGTACTTGTTCGATCTTTTTGGAAAAAAGTGGCTCGGAGAGCCACTTTTTTCCAAAAAGGATGTCCGGTTCCACCCTGCCGGAGGCGAAATTCCCTTTCGGGTCAGTGACCGCGTAAGTCCTGTAACTTAACACATGTATCACAATTCTCCCGTATAATAGACTGCGGTATCCGCATCAGTTTAGTTGCACAGGGGGAAAAGGATGTTTCAGACCATGATCAACGGCAGTATTGCCGTCCTGACCCGACCGTCCGTCGCAACGTTTGAGGAGCACGAGCAGAACAATCTGGGGTGGGCGACGATCTATGTCGTCATCGGTGCAGTTATCGTGGGCATTCTTCAGGCGATTACGGCCGTAATCCAGGGAGCCGTTGGCGCGCCACAGACTGTCCAGGCCTCACCCATCGGTAACATTATCGGCAGTGTGCTGGGCGCACTCATCGGGTTCTTTATCTTTCTGGGGATTGTCTACCTGCTGGGGCGCGCTTTTGGCGGCACCGGCAATTTCGGGGAACTGGCCTTTGACATTTCCCTTTACTGGGCACCGCTGGCGGTTTTGCAGGCTCTGGTCGGGGTGATCGCAATCGGGCCACTCGCCATTCTGGCTTTGCTCGCACTGCTGGCTGTTTTTGGCTATAATATCTTCCTGACCTATCTAGTGGTTCACCACCGTAGATTTGCAGGATATCCTCCTATCGGCTATGCTAAACGTATCGCACTGACAGGAGGATCGCATGCGCAAACGATTTCTTGTGACCTTGACTGACGATGAACGGCAGACATT
>DAOTUI010000054.1:0-29029 GCA_034437035.1 Chloroflexaceae bacterium | reverse complement strand
AAATGTTTTACACATTACGGAACCGTGTACGCCAAAGTGGGGAGAGTGTTCCAAATTTTGTCGGTTTTTCAGGCTCAAGTGGGATGAAAATTCCATTTAGTACCCTAAAAAATAAGCGAACGGTAAGCTAGACACTGCTTTAGAAGAATTGAGCAAGCCACAAAATGCTGCCACGGTAACAGCGGTTAAAGCACTTCTCCCATAATTTTATGCCGTAGTGTGTTATGCATTGTACCTCCTTGTGTAGTACACACACTACACAAGGAGGTACAATGGCAATGACCATCAACCCCAAACGGGTCCAACAAGCGCTTGACAAAGCGCGACAAAATGCTGAACGTACGAATGGTGGTTGGACGTATCTCGAGCAAATCGGTCGTTGTCTGCGCTATCTGCAAGATCTCGATGCTGCCATGTACTTTCGCCAGGCAGCCCGGCAGTATCCCCTGTTTGCGGAAAGTGTTGACAGTCAAACCGTCCTGGCCAACCTCTATCGTCTTGCTGATGAGTGGGAGCACGCGCGCCGGCACTATCAGCATGCCTATGATCTCCTGATGCCGCTTGACCTGGAGCGTGAAGACAATATCATTACGCTGGATCGGCTCGCGCTCTGTGCCTACATGCTTGGCGATGACCCGTTGACCGTCACGGCCGTTACCCGCTTGCGCCCCATGTGTCGGAAGGACGAGTGGTTGACCACCTTTACGCTTGCGGCCCTGGCCGAGGCACGCCAGTCCCGCACGGTGGCCCGTGCGCAGGAAATGGTGCAGACGACCGAAGCCGTCATTCGGAAACGACGGTATCAACTCTGGTCTGAGGGGAGTATGCTTTCGCCGTGGGATACCTACGCGGAGGCGCGGCGGGTGGTGCGGGAACTGGGCGGCGACCCGGATGCGCCCCAGGAGGCGGCATGATGGCACCGGCACCCTGGTTGGTCTGGCTCGATGCGGCGGATGTGGCCGCCTTCCAGTCCGCCTATCCGCAGGCACAGGTTGTACGGCCGGATCGGGTTGAACCAGGAATTCTGGTCTATCAGGTCACGCTGGATGTGCTGCCGGATCGGACGAACTTCCCGCTGCGGGATGGGGCCCGCTGGGACCATGTTCACGGCGGGTATCACCTGCCGGACCAACCGGACGCCCCGGTTGCGGCCCTGCCCTGCCACTGGTGCCGACGCGCGGATGCCGCCGCACCGCCGGATGCGTCCCCACCGCCCGACGCCGTTACCTGGCAACAAGACCAGTGGGTAGTCACGGACGCCGGATCGGGTCCGACCATCACCAAAGCGGCACACGCCGGCTGGGACGAAATAGACGATCTCTACACGGTTAAGGTGTTCGACGCAAAGGACGCGGCGCTGGACTGGCTGTACGAGCGGGCCGCGTTCTACCGCCATCAGGAAGAACCACCCTATGATGAGGAGGACGCGGACGAGGAAGGGTGGGACGCGGACGAGGAAGGCGCGGATGCGTGACTCTATTCAAGCAATGATACCGATACAATGACAGGAATTATGCCGTCACTGACCCGAAAGGGAATTTCGCCTCCGGCAGGATGGAACGATAGTTCACGGACAGACGTTCCTGGGACGCGCGTGGTTCTTTGGTCAATAAGTCAATAATACAGGTGGACAGGAGGTGGTAGAATAACCCTATTCTCTCCGAAAACGCAACAATTTCTATCAGAGTACGGCTGGTTTCCTGAGCGCTGTGTTGATCTCTCAGATGCAATAACGAAGCTCTCCAAAGAGGGGTTTGACATCTTTGCGGCGGCGCTGGTCGTGTTGCAGAATGTTCACGGTATAAAAATACGTACTCCTCCAGGAGATCCCATTGATTTTCACGCTTCCATCGGCTTAGGAACCTATGACGATATTGAGCCGTGGATGCGCGCACATCGTATGCGGCTCTACCCACTTGGTGACTGGTCGTCGTACACGATGTATCTCGATGAGCAAAAGAGATTATACGTCACCGACTTTGCGCACATCGCGCGGGTCGGCGAAACCATTACGGATGGCTTTGATGCCATAGTATCTGGTTGTGGTGGACAAGCAACGACGCTCGTACCACCCAAACTATTTTAACGGCGCATGGAGTTTCTTGCGCATCCAGTGGGACAACGAGCGATGGTATCAGCGTGCCGGCATCTGTTGAAACAGGAGGACGTAAAAATCATGGTTTATCAGCAGGAAGCGCTTTTATAAGTGAGGGAAAACCGGACACATTATGCGGTCGAGACAGGGCGCATCTTGAGGTGAGATGGCGTGGAGGTCAGATCATCACCCGCCGATGAACCCTGTCTACGCAGTTGTGAGGCGCAAACGCGGTATCCTGAAGATTTAGACCATACAAAAAACCGTTTAATACTGATTTGTTGTCATAGCCACAGAGAACACCGAGGACGCAGCGGTGATGAACGGGAAGGTGCTGCCCCTGCGCCCGTTGCCCATGGTACGGTAGCTTGCAGGTTTGATGGCAAATTGGTATAACCGGACGGGACGCAGTAAGATAGCAGGTGGTGTAGGGTGAGCCTCATCCCCACCCGATATTCTCCTCTTTTGGTTTTTTACCCTTACTACCCTCTTCATCCTCGCCCTTGCCGCTCAGTTCCTCTTCGAGCATCTGATCAACCATCTCATCCCAGTCTTCACCCGCGTCTTCGCCCAGTTCTTTGCCCATCTTCTTGGCCCACTTTGCAATCGAGCGGGGATCATCCTCGTCCAGCCCGGCAAACGTGGAGGGGTCGGCCATGGATTCGAGGCGGGCCTCCTCCGACTTGATTGTGGCAAACTGCGAGACGGCCCGCTGCACCTGGGTGGAACCACAGCGCGGGCAGGCCAGTTCCGTCGGATCGCTAAAGCCACGCACCAGCTTCTGAAAGCGCGCATGACAGTCCGGACAGGTGTATTCATAGATTGGCATAGGGGTTCCTCTCTGTCTTGTTCAGGTAAGATTATCGGTTTTCAAGACCATCCAGTCGTTTGTACGAGTTATGCGGTCACTCCTCCGGAAGGAACATTCGCCTCCGGCAGGAAAAAAGGGCCATTCTACCGCAGGCAAAGCGGGCTTGCATCGGGTTACACACCCGGTTTGCATGGTAACCGCGTAACTCCTGTCATTCAAGCACTTCCAGTATCAGCGGTGGGGGCGGGGTGGGCCGGTCTTCCAGGGTGTAAGCCGCCAGCAGGCGCGGCGCAACGCGGGCAGCATCGGCTTCGCCGGCAGCGTGAATCTCTAGCAGAAGTGCCCCAGCCGCAACCGCATCACCCAACCGTGCCGCCGGCACCAGCCCGACCGCCGGATCGATGCTGTCATCCTTATGTTTGCGGCCCCCGCCCAGTTCATTCACTACCAGACCGGCCACCTGGGTATCAATCGCGGTGATGTAGCCACTGCGCGGCGCACGCAACGGCACCACCACCGGAGCCTGGGGCAGGCGCTGCGGATCATCCAGCGCCGCCAGATCGCCGCCCTGGTTGGCAACCATCTGGCGAAACTTCTGCCAGGCCGCCCCGTCTGCCAGCGTCTGCTCCAGCATCTGGCGGGCCACGGTTGCGTCGTCGGTCTTTCCCGCCAGCAGCAGCAGTCGGGTTCCCAGCACCAGACAGAGTTCGCGCAGGTCGGCAGGCCCATGCCCTTGCAGTGCTGCCAGCGCCTCGCGCACCTCTAGCGCATTCCCGATAGCGCTGCCCAGCGGCTGCTCCATCGAGCTAATCACCGCCGCAACGCGCCGCCCGGCATGCTGCCCGATGCCCACCATCGTCTGGGCCAGCAGCCGCGCCTGCTCCGGTGTGCGCACAAACGCGCCGCTGCCATACTTTACATCCAGCACAATACAGTCGGTGCCTGCCGCCAGCTTCTTGCTCATAATGCTGGCGGCAATCAGCGGGATCGACTCGACGGTCGCCGTCACATCCCGCAGCGCATAGAGGCGCTTGTCGGCGGGGGCCAGATCGGCGGTCTGCGCGGCAATCACCAGTCCCACCTCGCGCACCGCCCGGCAAAAAGCAGCAAGTGCCAGATCGGTGCGAAAGCCGGGAATACTCTCCAGTTTGTCAATGGTGCCACCGCTAAAGCCCAGACCGCGCCCGCTCATCTTTGCCACCGGCAGCCCAATGGCGGCGACCAGGGGCGCAAGCAGCAGCGTGGTTTTATCGCCCACGCCCCCCGTGGAGTGCTTATCCACTGTTAGCGGCGCATGGGCGTGCAGATCGAGCATGGTGCCGCTACGGGCCATCGCCAGCGTCAGATCGGCCGTCTCGCGCACATCCATCCCACGCAGCACGACCGCCATGGCCCAGGCCGCCATCTGATAATCGGGAATCGCACCCCGCGTATACTCCGCGATGAGCCATGCGATCGCTTCAGTCGCAAGCGCCTCACCGTCACGTTTTTTGGCAATGATATCGATTACGCGCATGAATTTATTAACGGTTAACCGTTAACCCCTAACCGTTACCCCCTAACGCAACCCCTTAATCACGCGTGGCAACTGGGTAAAGAGATCGCTCGCCAGCGTACCCATCTCGCCGAGTTCTTCCCGCACCAGCGCCCCCGCCGCCGCATGCAGGTAGACCCCCAGCACCGCAGCGTCAAACAGCTTCAGCCCCTGGGCCAGCAACCCCGCAATCGCCCCCGAGAGCACATCGCCGGTTCCGGCGGTTGCCAGAGCCGGATTACCGACCGCGTGAACGACGCTACGACCATCCGGCGCAGCAATCACTGTCGTTGCGCCCTTGAGCACAACCACCTGATTCCAGCGCGCCGCCGCGTCAGTTGCCACCTCCACCGGATCATCCGCCAGTTCCTCAACCTGGAGCAACCGCTTCATCTCACCCGGATGCGGCGTAAGGATAAAATGTTCCCGGTTGAGGCGCTCGGGCCAGTCTTCGATGGCCGACAGCAGGTTCAGACCATCGGCATCAATGACGGTCGGCGGGAGTTGCGGTGGTTCGGTCTGGCTGGACGGGGTTTCGGGCTGATCCTCATGGATACGAAAGCCAACGCGCTGCCGCTTGCGCGACTGCTCCATGCCAAACAGGCGCTGAATAAACCGACTGGTCGGCTCCTCCCACCCCAGGCCCGGCCCAACCAGCAGCGCCTGGTAGCCCTCCAGGTTCTTCAGCAGTTCTTCCGCCGCCGACAGACCGAGCGTGCCCAGTTCGGCCTCGGGCAGCGGCAGCAGCGTCACCTCCGGGCCGCGCCCGCCGGCAAGCAGCACACTACGAGCCGTTGCCAGCGTCACCAGCCCGGCCCCAACGCGCCCCGCGCCGGTGGTTGCCAGGGCGGCCGCGCCGGGATAGTTCAGGGAACCGGCCACAACCACCACTTTTCCAAACGTTCCCTTGTGTGAATCCTCCGGACGCGCAGGCAGGAGTGCCCGTGCCTGTTCTGCCGTGATAACTTCGCTCATAATCATCTCCAGGTCACGCGGCGAGATACCGATATCGGCCAGGGCCAACTCGCCCGCGTATGATTTTCCAGGATAAAACAGCAGGCCGCGCTTGGGCAACCCGGTGGCAACAGTGATATCAGCCCGCAACGCCACCTCCAGCACTGCCCCGCTATCCGAGTGAATACCGGTCGGAACATCAATTGCCAGAATGGTAGCGGTCGTGCCCGACGTAGTGCCGGCGGTTTGTCGTTCTCTGAATTGGTTGACCGTTGTAACGATTTCGGCCAGGTCGCCCGCTACGGGACGGCTCGTGCCCATGCCCAGCAGTGCATCTACAACCAGGTCAGCCTCGACCAGCAGTTGGCATAGACGGGTGAGATCGACATCGTCTGCCGCCGCAAGCTCGGGTATGTCACGCCGGCGGCAGCGCCGGCGGTTCGCATCTTCCGGCGCCTCCTTGCGTTTCCAGATGTACAGGCTAACCTGGGCGCCCGCATCATGCAGATGTCGTGCCACAACCAGGCCATCGCCACCATTGTTACCGGGACCAACCAGCACCAGCACCCGCCGCCCCTGAGTATGGCCCAGCCGGCGTAGGGCTTCCTGCGCCACCCCCCAGCCGGCCTGTTCCATCAAGCCGGCCCAGGTCGCACCTGCGTCTACCGCGCGCTGTTCCAGGTGGCGCATCTGCTCGGTCGTCACTAGCTGCATAGGTTTTTCCTCCAGGTAGCGCTCTATTTTACACCATCTTGCGCAGATCGCAGGCAGCGGATGACCATCCGATGCCAAAGGTTGATAGTAAAGGCATCGTTCAAATGCACTTGACCGTTTACCATTCGGGTCGTGCCGCCTTCAAGCGGTTCCTGACCAGCACAATCGATTAGGGTTCGAAACTCGGGGACGACCATAAGATGCTATCTCCACCGTTAATATGCTATCAGACTAGCGTGAAGTTATTCACTATACGACGATTTAGGGGTATAGTGGGAACAGACCAGAGCAAGAACCAATGTTCAATTTTTGACGATTGGATGTAAAAACTATGCACGAACTGTACACCATAGGCTATGCGGACCACTCAATTGACAGGACGTACGCGGTGGGCGTTCAAACGGACCGTTTGCTCGCGATAACGGCGTATTTCGCCTGCAGCAGCATGGTACGTTTTTGTCTTTTTCCGGAACATGTGGCACAGCGTGCCACATGTTCCGGAAAAAGCATGTCCCATTCCACCCTGCCGGAGGCGCATCGGGCCGGTTGTCCAGGCAGACGCCTGGGTTTGGAACCGACCGCGTAACTTCTGTCAATTGAGTCATTTATTAACATGCTTCACCAGTACGGCATCGAGCAGGTCATTGATGTCCGACAACTTCCACATAGTCGCAAGCCCGGCTTCTCAAAGACAAGCCTTGAACTGGAGCTTACTGCTGCAGACATTCTCTACACACATATAATTGACCTGGGAACCCCCAAAACATTGCGTGACGCGCTTAAACGCACAGGTAACTATGATAATTTCTTTGACAAGATGAAACTGTATATTGCCGAACAGCATAACGCTTTACAAACCGCTCTCGATTTTGCGCTTGGTCGGCGCTGCGCGCTCCTATGTCTTGAAGTCAATCATGCTGAGTGTCACCGGAGTGTCGTTGCGGTTGAACTTCAGCAACGGTCTGGCTTCGCGCTCAATATCGAACATATTTGACTGCGTTGCTGTTTCAATTTCAATCTGATTGTAGCATTTCTGCATCATCACAAAACACCCGGTCGTAGCCGTTGTATCAGTTCCACCACCTCCGCGAACCGGCCGTGGCGCTCGGCAAACGCTACCAACTCCCGGGCCTTGCCGGATTTCCCCGCGCCGGGCAGACTCTCATAGTCGATGTTTAGCTCGAACGCGAGATCGCGCAACTCTTCGTCGTTGAAATAGTCTACCAGGATTTGCTTGAGCTTTACGCGGTCAATAGTGGCGGCTGCGGGCCGGGGTGCTTCCGCCGGTTGGACGCCGGGCGCGCTGCCATCATCGTCAAAGTGATCTTCAACCGGTACATTCCAACTGCGCAATATCTGCTTAATGCGGGAGATATTCTCGCGGGCTTCCGTAATTCCATGCGCGACGGCCGGTGGCGCAAACGCCTCCCCCAGGGTCGCCTGTTGTTTCAGATAGTGCGCCAGGCTGCGGCGATAGGTGCTTAACAGCGTCTGCTGATGATTGATTTCCTCCTGCGTGGGCATCGGCTCTCTCCACTAAATTGCGTTCCTGCACCATGTAACCGACATTATTGTAGCACACGCACTATAGCAAATTGCCCCACAGTGCGCAATCCACAACCGTAACCCTACCTACTCCGCTCCCAGTCTGGTATACTACAGTCGATTCGCATCGTCCCGTAGTACCAGGGAGCGGCTATGCAACTCGCACCGGAATTGCACGCACAGGTTGAAACCCTGTCCATGCGCTATGGTTCACCCGTACAAACCAGGGTCATGCTGCCGGACGGCAGTTTTGATCCGTTCGTCAAATCTGATCGCATTGGCGAGGTCTGTATGGTAATCCGCCGTCCTACCGGCCATCTGCTGACGGCGCGCAAAACCTTCTACCCACACAATGCCTATCGCCTGCTCACCGGCGGCATTGAGCATGGCGAGCCGATTGAGGCCGCGTTGCGGCGCGAAGTCGTCGAGGAGACCAGCCTGACGGTCGATATTTGCCGTTTCCTGGCCGTGATCGCGTATACTGCGCCTGCGCCGGGTGGCGACCCGCCCTCCGACGCTAATAATCCGAACCACTTCTACACCTTTGCCTTCCTGCTCGACGAGATCGGCGGTACGCTTGCGCCGCAAGATCCGGATGAGCGGATCGCCGGGTTTCGGGAGGTGCTGCCGGAGGAGTTGCCAACCCTGGCAACCTGCCTGGAGCAGGTGCCCGACGAGGCCAATCCCGAAATTGGCGGACACTGGCGTAGTTGGGGCATGTTTCGCGCGGTCGTTCACCGGGTGGTACACACCGCGCTGACCGCTACCGGCAGTTGAATGCCAGGTGCCGGGTGTTACCCTCCTGGTGCCTGGTTCTATCATACTACATTCTGACTGAGGAGGTTTTGCATGCTTGGCTTTGAAGCACAACAGCGCGCCCAGGAAGCACTACGCAAGATTGACCAGGGGTTGGTCCGGGATATGGCTGATGAGGAGTCGATCCTGAAACATGCCAAGGAGTTTCGGGATGGGATGTTTGGCGCGTTTCAGTTTATCGAGCGGGAGACGTTACAACTCAACGCGTTGCTGGTGCAGTTGAAGCGGCTGGATGCGAACCAGCTTCAGATCCAGAGCAAGGGCCGGATGCCGTTTGTCCTGAGCCTCGATCCCGAGGTTGCCTACGACACCCGCCATACCAGCAACCAGGGCCAGACCGGCGAAGGCCCGCCCCAGGGGCCGGTCGAACTGGCCGCGCGGGTCTTTGTCGTCTTTGCCCCGCCCTACCAGGGGATGCTGCGCCACTACAGCATCTTTGCCGATGGGCTCTGGAAACGGACTACGTTCGCCTTCGGGCATAGCGGCATCCAGACCCGCAGCACGCTGTTGCAGCGCTTTGGCCCGGATATCCTGGTGCTTGAGGCCGCTGACCTGCTGGGGCATGTCTGTATGCTGCACCCGACCTGGACCAACCTCGAACCACGCGCCGAGGGGATGACGCTCGAGGCGCTCCGGGAGCGCAGCCGGGTCAAGGAGTTTCTAACGGCAGGTTCCCCCCGGCGGTCGCAGTAGCAGAGGGAGCGGAGCATGGCCGGCAACCCGCAGAGTCACCTGGTCAAGGTCAACGGGATGACGCTGTATACCCGGGCCTGGGTGCCCTCCGGTGCGCCTGCCGGCCCGGTTGTGATTCTGGTGCATGGGCTGATAGTCTCCAGCCGCTACCTGCAGCCAACTGCGCGCCTCCTGGCAAACGATTACCGGGTGTATATGCCGGATATGCCGGGGTTTGGTCGCAGCCCCCGACCGGACCAGACGCTGAGTCTGGCGGAACAGGCGGATCTGCTGGCAGCCTGGATAGAGACGCTGGGTATTGAACAGGCTGTCTGGTTGGGGAACTCGCTGGGATGTCAGGTGGTTGCTACCGTTGCACTACGGCATCCCCGGCAGGTCGCGCGGGCCATACTGGTTGGGCCAACGGTTGATCCCGGCCGACACACGATGCATGAACAACTGGTACGCCTGGCGCTGACACTCGCCCTGGAGCGCCCCACATTGTGGCTGGTTGCGCTACGGGATTTGTGGGATGCGGGCCTGCGTCAGGCGTTTCGCGCGGCGCACTATGCCCTAATGGATCATATTGAGCAGAAGCTGCCCCTGATCCAGGTACCGACGCTGGTGGTGCATGGCACGCACGATCTGCTGGTGTCTCGGCGCTGGGCAGAAACGGCGGCCCGGTTGTTACCCACCGTCAGGCTGGTGGTCATTCCGGGTGGCACGCACGCGATGAATTTCTCCCGGCCCCGCGCGTTGGCACAGGTTGTGCGTGCTTTTCTGCAGCAAAAACGTATAGTTCTCTAACCTTGCTAGAGGTCTGGTAGGGACGCGCGTCTGCGCGTCCGCCGCAGTGATGGGTGAAGGATGTGTCGATCAAAGTAAGGAAAACAACAATTGAGCAGCATCGTATCACGGTTGGCGGTGTGCCGATTTTCTACCAGGTAGCTGGACAGGGTCCGCCCTTGGTGCTGGTGCATGGACTGTCCGGTTCTGGTCGCTGGTGGCGACACAATATCCTGCCGTTGGCGCGGCAGTTTCAGGTGTATGTGATCGACCTGATCGGGTTTGGTCGGAGTCACGGGCGGCACCCGTTTGTGCTGACCGAAGCCGCCGGCTATCTGGTCACCTGGATGGACGCGGTAGGTATTGAACAGGCCGGCATCATTGGGCACTCGATGGGTGGCTTTATCACGGCGGAACTGGCGGCCGAATTTCCCCAGCGGATTACGCGCATGGTGCTGATCGCACCCGCCCTGATGCCGCGCGAACTCTCCTCCCTGGCGCATGCCGCCGGTCTGTTCCGGGTCTTCCGGCATCTACCGCCGGGGTTTCTGCCGATCCTGTTCACCGATGCCCTGCGCGCCGGACCAGTAACGCTCTGGAAGGCAATGCGGGAACTGCTGGCAACCGATCTCTGGCCCCGACTTCAGGATCTCGCAACGCCGACCCTGCTCGTCTGGGGTGAACATGACACGCTGGTGCCGCTTTCCGTGGCGCGGCAGTTGCGCCACTGTTTGCTGAACACCCGGCTGGTTGTTATCCCCGCGTCTGGACACAACCCGATGTGGGATCGTCCACGGTCATTTAACCAGACCGTCCTCCCCTTTTTGTCCAACGCTATGGATATGCCGGCTGCCGGCGCTGTACCAGCATACCCAGTGTTAACCCCCATACCAGGTGAGCCGTGAAAATCATCGCTGTACGGTGGGCCGGTCGTCGGGTTTCCGGCGGCAGGAGGCCGGTCAGGGGCAACCAGCCCATGTAGCCCAGTGCCCAGACTGCCATGCCGTAGCCGGCACCGCGCAACGCCGACGGCAGCGGCAGGTGTCGTGTAAGCGGCGGGTAGAGCGTTCCCGCTACGGCACCGTACACAAAATGTGATACCAGCGTCAACGCCATATGCTCCGGCTCACGTAGATCCCGGTCCGGGAGCAACGTCTGCTCAATCTGTTGCATAATCAGGCTGGGCTCCTGGGGATAGCGCTCCTGCGGGGGCAGTTGCCGATGGATGATGCTCATTACCAGCGTCATCGGCAGTGTGGCAACACACCCGGCAAGCGCTCCGTGAAGCAGGGTGATCTGTTTTGTTTTATCCATCATTGTTCCCTCATGGTTCCCTTGATTGACACGAGTTATGCGGTTGACATGCACACCGGACGTTTAATGACCCAAACGCCGGCTTCGCCTGCGGCAGCATGGTACTCGTTGTAGCTTGTTCACAAAAAATGTTGCACAACGTGCAACATTTTTTGTGAACAAGCATGGCATCTTCCGCCCTGCCGGAGGCGAAATGCGCTGTCAAGTCAGTGACCACGCAACTTGTGTAATTGACATAAATACCCGGTAAATCTATACCCGGACATCCTATCGCACGTGGGTTCCGGCATCTGCTATCCCCAAACTGTCCTGAGAAAAAGCAAGAAATATGCCGGCACGTTAACTCTGAATATTCCACAAGAAATGGCAAAGCGCGATCAATGGCACACTTTTTGCCATTACCAGACCCCAGGAGCATGGAGAAGAGGGGGTTACATGTGCGCGGGTAGCCTGGTTGAAGCCGCTCCGCCTGGAAACTCATAGCGTGAGGAGGTTATCCGAATGAGCCGGCAGTATAAAACAATGATGATGCTGGGATCACTCTTTCTCGTCTTGACCCTGGCCCTGACTGGCTGCGGTGGTGAAGAAGAGGATGTAGAGTCCGATATGGGGATTGAGCAAGAGGAAGGTACGGGTGGCGAAGAGGGCATGATGGAAGGCGAAGAAGGCATGATGGAAGGCGAAGAGGGCATGATGGAAGGCGAAGAAGGTACGGACCAGGAAGAATAGGTTGACACCCGACACAACATCTGCATTCCACTCTCTATTTCCATCAGATAGCATAGTCATCGGGCAGAGGACGCGCACCCTCTTGACCCCGGTAGAAACTGGAAATAACGAACACCGGAGCGAGTATATCCCGCTCCGGTGTTGTCTTGTTGGTGGCATCAACGTAGTGCTGTGCTACATTAATGGGTTGCATTCAGAGCGTGCTCCATCATTATCCAGTCGGAAAATCCCACTGTTATCGAACTACTCGCGGCGGATGAAGTTCCGCCAGCATCCGGTCGTAGTAGCGTACCATCAGCGGTTGCGACTTGACGCCCATACTCGCCAGGCGTTTCCCCAACGGGTGTTCTCCCCAGATCAAAATGCCGCCCCCACCCTGCGTGCGTCCATACGCCTCGGCGTTGCAACGCATCACCGTGTGGAGCAACCCTTGCTGATCCTGGCTGTAGGTTTCGATCTGCATATCACGCGAGCGGTCGGTGTTGGGGCGGTCGGCCACCAGTTGCACCAGGCTCTGCCCCTCCAGTTGCGCCTCGCAGACAGCCTGTCCATCTACCTCGATCACCCGAACATCGGCGAGTTGGCGTGGCAGGCTCCAGTTTGCTACGCCATGCTGCTGGGCTTCCGCATTGCTGACCAGCATATGCAGCACATAGGCCGGATAGCGCCGCTCGTTGAGCAACTGGGTCAGGGTGGCAATGGGGATCGCTCGCTCATGGGTTGCCGGCAGTGCCAGTGTCGCCTCGGCAAATGGGCCAAAGGGCGTCTGGCGGTAGAGCGCAAAGGCGACAATCAGCAATGCCTGACCGGGAAAGCCCTCCACCAGGTTGACCTTCACGCCTTTAGGCAGCAGTTTGCGTGCATTACCCGCCGGCATTGGATATGCCGCGTTCACAAAAAGCGTATTTTCCAATCGCAGGGGAGCATCTTGCTTTTGATTCATGGCGTGTGTTCCTTTGATAAACTGAAGAATCGCCCTATCCTACCATGGATTGATACATTTACAGGAGTTACGCGGTCGGTTCCAAACCCAGGCGTCTGCCTGGACAACTGGCCCGATGCGCCTCCGGCAGGGTGGAATGGGACATGCTTTTTCCGGAACATGTGGCGCTCCGAGCCACATGTTCCGGAAAAAGGCAAAAACGTACCATGCTGCCGCAGGCGAAATACGCCGTTATCGCGAGCAAACGATTCGGTTGAACGCCCACCGCGTAAGTCCTGACATGTATTTGATGAACTAATCAGGTAGTGCCGCCTTCAGGCGGTTCCAGGCCGGCACAACCGCCTGAAGAACAGCACCACAGTAGTAGTCCTACCGCGCCGCCAGCGGCAGATACAGCATACCCGCGTCCGCTGCTCCCAGGTTGAGCCCCACGATCACCGGGTCATGGTCCGAGGAGCGGTAGGGATTGGGTTCGTAGAGCGCAGCTTGGGCCGCCTGCTTGAATGAGGTGTCGTAGTCCAGGATGTCGGGCTCGTCGGCGTTGATATGCCACTCGGTGGTACCCGTGACCTGGGGTAGCAGCGCCTGGGTTGCCAGGGCATAGTCGAGGTAGCCGAACTGTCCATCAAAGACAAACGAGTAGGCAAACTCGCCCTGGGACTGCTCAACCAGATCGGTGTAATCATCCGTTGTGCCGGCCGTGTCATCAGCGCCGGCTTTCATCGCGTCAATCGGATCTTCCTCGTCGTAGGCATTCAGATCGCCCAGGATTAGAGTATCCGGATCGGTGCTGCCGGTCGGATCGGTCGCCAGCCAGTCCAGCAGCACCCGGGTGGCGGCGGTACGCGTCCCGTTGCAGTTGCCCTGCTGCGGATCATCATCGGGGGGGCCACCACAGTCGGAGCCCTTGGACTTGAGATGGTTCACCACGACGGTGAAACGCTCTCCCGTGGCCTCCTCGGTGAAGGTCTGGGCCAGCGCCGGACGATTCTTGGGCGTGTCCAGGTTGTTTGGGTTGGTGAAGGAGGGGTCATCCAGCACGGCGAAGTCGCCGGTGGGCGTCACACTGCCCGGCTTGTAGATCAGCGCAACTTTGATTGCGTCGGTGCCGATTGCGCCGGTTTCAATCGCGGCATAGGTATCCGCCCCGACTGCATTATTCAACCCGCTGACCAGATCCTGCAGGGCCGCCATGTTATTCTCAATCTCGATTAGCCCGACCACATCGGCGTCAATTGCGGCCAGCGCGGCGATAATCTTATCTCGCTGGCGTGTAAACTCAGCCGCGTCATCGGCCCCGCGTTCACCCAGGGTGGTGAAGTAGTTCAGCACATTGAAGCCGGCGACCGTCAGGCTACCCCCGATATCCTCGGGCGCCGCCGGGCGCGGATTGGTGGCGGTGTAGTCTGCGCCGTCAGTCGGCTGGATGCGGTATTTGTCAAAGCGGTAGTCGAGTACACCAACCGCGTTCTGCACCGTATCGCCTCCCCGGAAGTGGTTGCCCAGGGTAAACTCCGCCCCATTCGGGTGGCGCGCCGGGTCGGGATTCTGGGAAGTGCGCGCATCATCCAGGGTGATCCGGCGCAGTTCAATTGCTTCCGCCACCGGATTAACCTCCGGGCCGGGATCGATATAGCTGGTCGGCCGGAAGGGACGTTCCAGGTTTTCCGGGTTATCCAGCGGCAGGGCCAGCACAATCTCGCCGAAGCGGTCAAAGTTGAAATATTCGGCGATCACCAGCGTTTGCGGGAAGCGTACCAGCATGCCCTCGTAGCGCTCCAGATCACTGCGCGGATCGACCGGCAACTGAATATCCTCGGGTGTGGGTAGCGTCCCGCTACCGCAACTGGTGATCGCACTGACACTGGTTAGCTCAGTCAGGTCGTTAAATTCGGTTACTTCGCCTGTGACGCGCACAATCTCCCCCGCGCCGACATCGGGAACCGTCGTGCTTGCATCGCCGGTAAAAACAAAAATGCCCTCGGACGTGGCCGGGTCGTTGTCTTGATCCGCACTCTCTTCCTGGATGTAGAAGCCATCGAGATCGGAGTCGTAGTCGGGAAGTTCCGCGGTCGCGCCGTTGTCGCCCTCCTGGAAATCACCCACGACGATCCCCTCGATGGTATGCACATTGCCGTCCTCCGGGCTGGTGAGACCGCTGCCCTGGATGGTTGAAATCAGGGTAGTGGTTTCGCCGCAGCCGTTCGCTACCACTGGTATCGTCGTAAAGCTAAAGACATAATCCTGGGCCAGGTTGTCCGCGCTACCATCCTGATCCGTCACCTGCGCAGCGGAAATCGTAACGGTACAGGTTTCAGCATTGGCAAAATCGGTGGCCGGATCGAGCGTGAAGGTCTGGGGCCCGCCGCTGCTGCCGGCGCTGACCGAGCCACTGATATCACACGCGATACTGAACCAGTTCCCCGTGACAGTAACATCCTCGCTAAAGTTGATGGTGATATTACTGCTGATGGCGACGCCGGTGGCACTATCGGCGGGCGTAGTGCCGGCAACGGTCGGCGGGTCGGCGGTAGAACAGTTTGCGGTATGGCTGCCGAGACCATCAAATGTATCCTGCGCAAAGCCGTCCCACTGAGTTGTGGGATCGAAAGCATCGGTTTCAGTGGCGTCACCCGCACAAACAGCAGCTTTGCGGCGCAGGGTGTTGTTCTGAGTGCTGGTTACTCCGCTGCCCCACTCATCGCCCGGATCGTTACCAACCTGCCCGATAGCATCGATCACCGTACCGTTTTTCTTCAATATAACGGCATCGTTGCCATTGAAATTTACAACGCCTCCATCCGTATCATCGGCTTTGGCTAAAATCGTTGCATTCGCCGATGGGTTCGCCAGTACATACACCTCACTATCCGCCAATGTTCCAGCCAGCGTAGCAGTTGCGTTTGGCGCAGAGTTGCCATTTGAGTAGATCTCGATGGTATAGCTGGACAGATTAACTGCTGCACCTGTACCATTGTAGATCTCGATCGCTTTGTTATTACTGCTCCCTTCCACATATTCCGAGAAAAACAGGTCTGTGGTTGCCGCAGCACTATCCTGCGATTGGAGCATAAAGTTCGCAGCCGGCACCCCCAGCAACGCCAGAATACCGCCCACTACCAGCAAACTCCTCCAGGACAAACGTTTGATCGGTTTGAGCATAACTGTTGCTTCCCTTTCTGCCTTGTGCTGCATACCGATACGATCCGTGCAGTTCTTTCAGAGCTTAACCGAATTGCGAATAAACGCCTACTGCAACCGTGCGGCCAGGGCTGCATAGGTTTGCCAGCCCGCGATCAGAATTAGTCCGGCAGCAACCCCGGTACGCAGGCGCGGCCACTGGTGTGCTAATTGCCGCCCGCCGAAGCGTGTGATCACGGCCGGCAGTAGCGTCAGAAATATCAGCGGGAGGGGCAGCAGCCAGGGTGACGCCTGCACCAGCGGCAGCCAGGGCAGGTATGCCAGCAGGATGTGGCCCAGGCTCCGCAACTGCAATCCCCAGCGTAACACTCCCGCCGCCGGAGTGAGTGTCGTTGCGCCGATCCCCAGTAGCGGCAACAGCGCAATGCTCCAGCCGGCGATCCCCGCCAGACGCAGGGACCAGCCGGGGAGAAACATCGGTTCAATTTCCCGCGTCAGGGCATCGAGCCGAAATGATCCGGCTGCCTGCATAAACAGCAGGATTGCCAGGAGCAGCAGGATGTAGCCCTCGATCAACACCTGCCGGCGGGCGGCCGCCTCCCCCGGTGCCGTGCGCAACATGCGTGCCGACAGCAGCAGTTGCGGCCACTCCAGCAGCAGTAGTCCGACCAGCAGATCGGGCGTGTAGCCAAAGAAGCCGGAGCGGGGCAGCGGTAGCAGGCTGATCAACAGCAGCGGTGCGGCCACCGCACTGACCCCGATCAGCGATACCCCTTCCGGTGCAGCAGTTACAACTGCGCGACGCTGAGTGGCCGTCGTCAGCGCGCGGTCGAGCAGCCATGCTGCGAGTAGCGCACTGAGGCCGCCGGGATAGAGCAGCAACCGGGACCAGGCCAGCCCCAGCGCGCCCAGCCACTCACCCATGGGCATCGTCCGTTGTTGGTCGGTTGGTTCGCAGGGCCGCGTTCAGCCGAACGAGCAACCAGGCCAGCGCACCCAGCACCAGCATCAGCGCCACAATCGTGGCCGATGGTAGCGCGGCCACTGTCCGGCGGGCCGAGTCGAGTGCCAGCAGACCGCCCCAGGGCCAGAGTTCCAGATCGCCAAACGGGGTCATGCCGCCTTGCAGTTGCTGGACAATCGGGCGGATAAACAGGCTGATCACTCCCGGAGCCGCGCCCCCCAACGCCAGACTGACACCTGCTGCCACGATCAGTCTACGCCCGCGCACCGGCGGATGCCGGCCGGCAAACTGCGCCAGCGTCAGTGTCGCCAACAGTGTTGTCAACCAGAGGATGCCGGCCAGGAGAAACATCTGTGCCCCCGCCGCTGCCCCGATGCCCATCCAGGCCGCCACAAAGGGAGCGGTGAAGGGCAACCCCGCCGACAGTAGCCAGAGGGACCAGCCACCGGCAGGGCGCGTGCCGGTAGTTCCGGCATTATCCGGCTCCGCAGCCAGGCCGAACAGCAGGAGCGGCAGTGTCAGCAGCGCATAACAACCGGCGGCTAAACCGGCGCTGGTCCCCAGACCGATACCCGCCAGTGCCAGCCCTGCCTGGGCCGCCAGCAACCGGCGCACCTGTCCAGCATAGCCCGTTCCCGTGAGCGCCCGCCATGCTGCCCAGAACGCCAGCGCGCCCCCCAGCAGTAGCGTGGCAAAATGCCAGCCGGGGTTCCAGGGGCCCAGGCTGTAAAGCCGCACCAGGGGATAGCACCAGGCCAGCGCCAGGAGCAGATCCGCTCCACGCTGCCGGGTGGTTGTCGGGTCGATTGCCACGACCCGCGCGCCGACACCAGTCAGCGCGGCCAGCAAGACAAACCAGAAGACAAAACTGGTCAGCCCGGCCCCGGCGGTCGGCAGGGTGTAGCGCCAGGTGCCGCTCTGCGTTTGCAAGGCCGCATAGCCCAGCCCCAGGCAGAGACAGGGCAGCAGCAACCAGGTAACTTCGGCCAGGAATAACGTGCGTGGACTGGTAACGCCTGAGCGCAACGCTGCCGGGAATGTACGCAGTCGGGAGAACAACACGCGGGGAGCAGTGCGCCGGAAGTACCGTGAGAAACGCAACCGGCGCGACCCTGACCGGGTACGTTCAGGTTGTGCTGCTATTGATTGTCGATTGTGCGCGCGCCAGTCGGCATACTGCGCCGCGATCAGCAGACTCGTCGCCGGCAGATAGCTCGCGGCAAGCAGCAGCAGGCTGGAGGTAGCGAACGCCGGCAGTAGCAGCAGGGTCATCCCAAAGAGCAGCAGAGGATGCGGCTCGCGCAGCGGCAGTGTTACCAGGGCAACCAGCAGCGTCAGGAGCGCGAAGAATGCACCCAGACTATCCACCCGAATAAGTTCCCACAGGATAGGAAGTTCTAACGGCCGGCTACGCACATGCCAGAGCAGCAGGAGCACCGCGCCGAGGAGCAGCAGATAGAGCACATAACCCGTATATCGCAAACCCTGAAACAGTACCGGCAATTGCCTTCGTTTCATACATTCGTTATGCACCAGGTAAAACGCGATAGAAAACAGCTACCGCCGTCTGTCTGATGCCAGCTCCTGCTGCTTGTATTTGCAGTGGTCACAGTAGGCCACCCGATATCCGGCAACCGTTGCCCGTCGCAGTGGACGACCACAGTGGGGACAGGTCAGTTGCAGCACATTCCCCGCCCCGGTGACAACCGGCTGATCGTGAGCATCGGTGGCGTGTGTCTGGTTCGGCACAGCGGGTGCAGCATCGGCGGTGGGCGGATGGGGTACCCGTGCATCGGGTACCGGGGTTGGTGGATGCCCATTTTGCACGGGTGTCGCCGGTTGTTGCTGCACTGCCTCAATTGGCGATACCGCTCCCTCCGGGTTGAAGCTCCAGATCGTACTCAAACGCTCAACCAGTTGCGCATAGTCGAGCGCACCCCGCGAGCGGCGATCAAACTCATAGATCGTCCGCCCGGCGGCGGACGACTCCGAGAGGCGTACATTGACGCGGATCGGTGGCGCAACCAGCGAGCCATAGGTTGTCTGCAGTTGTTCCAGCAGCGCAGTTGACTGTTTTAGCCGGGGATCAAACAGCGTCGGCACAATAATGCGAATCGTGCCGACGCTATTTTTCAAACCGGCAACCTGCTTGAACAGTTTCTCCATGCCCTTCATCGAGAGATGTTCAACCGTCGTTGGGACCATCACATCACTGGCGGCAATCAGTGCGTTGACATTGAGCACCGTCATGGAGCCGCCGCAGTCTACAAAGATAAAATCATAGTCGCGCTTGAGGGGCCGCAGTACCTGTTCCAGCGCGCGGCTCCAGTCGGGTCGGCGCGCCAGGGTCGGTTGCGCACTGAGGAGCGACTCATCGGCGGCCAGCAGATCCAGGTTAGGGCGGGCCGGGGTGACACAGTCGGCTGCACGCGCGCCATCGACCAGCGCCTCGTAGAGCGTCCGGCGTGGCGAGAGACCCAGCGCCAGAGCCAGGTTGCCCTGGGCATCAACATCCACCAGCAGCACCCGGGCTCCCTTGAGCGCCAGACCGGCACCTACGTTGACAACCGTCGTTGTCTTCCCAATACCGCCTTTGAGATTTGTGACCGCAACAATTCGTCCCATGCAAGCGCTCCTTACGGGCAGGTGGGAGCCATTATGTCAGTTGAACAGTGTAGTGCAATGCCCGGACGATGTCAAGGAAATCGGCAAAGATTTAATGCCTTAATCTCCCAGGCTTGTCCCGACATTGCGTGCGCTCTCCAGCCAGGGATGATCCAGCGGCACATTCTTGCGCTTGCCGACCACCTGCTCCAGCGGCACCGGCTCCGTGCCGTCACCCCGGGCAGCCACCATCACTCCGTAGGTACCCTGATCGATCAGGGCAGCGCAGGCGGTACCCAGCCGGGTTGCCAGCAGTCGGTCTGCCGCTGAGGGTGCGCCCCCGCGCTGCAGATGCCCCAGCATCGTTACGCGGGACTCCAGGCCGGTCAACTCCTTCAACCGGCGCGCCAGGTGCAGAATCCGCCCGGAGCGCTGCTCATCATGCTCCGTCAGTTCCACTTTGGCCTGCTTCTTCTCTTTCTTGTCCTGGGCGTTCTTTTTCTTCTCCTCCGCAGCATGCAGCACCCCTGCATCCTCGGTGGACATAGCTCCCTCGGCCACGGCTACAATACTGAAGTGCTTTCCGCCCCGACTGCGCCGCAGGATAGCCTCGGCGACCAGTTCGACATTGTAGGGGATCTCCGGGAGCAGAATGACATCGGCACCCCCCGCGATGCCGGCACCCAGGGCCAGCCAGCCGGTCTTATGCCCCATGATTTCGACCAGAATTATCCGGTGGTGGCTATGCGCGGTGCTGTGCAGTCGGTCAATCGCCTCGGTTGCGATACTCAGCGCGGTATCAAAGCCAAAGGTGACATCGGTCATTACCACATCGTTGTCAATCGTCTTGGGCAGCGTGATAATATTCAGATCATGCTGCATCAGGCGGTAGGCATTTTTCTGCGTGCCGCCGCCACCCAGACAGACCAGTACATCAAGATGGTGCCTGCGATAGTTATCAATAATCAGGTCGGTCATGTCGAGGGTATCACCGCCGACGGGCATCCGGTGGGGCTTATCCCGGCTGGTACCCAGGATCGTTCCGCCGGCCGTTAGAATGCCGGAGAGGCTGGTCTCATCCAGGCGCAGCGTCCGATTTTCCATCAGGCCGCGAAAGCCATCGCGGAAACCGATCACCTGCATGCCAAATCTTCCCATCGCCGCCTTGCCTACACTGCGCAGTGCCGCATTCAGTCCGGGACTATCTCCACCGGCGGTCAGGACGCCTACATATTTCTTCATTGTTTCCATTTCCCTGGTTCAAGGCTTAGTCCACATATCGCTTCCCATACTACACCAGTTTACCCCTTCTGCGCCAGTTTTTTGCGCAAAATAAACCGCAGATGCTGCAGAATAGGTCAGGGTGCCGGGTAATCCGTCCACACCGCACGATCGACACTGCATGCTCTGCGGTTGAAAATGATTAAAACGAGGTTACCACCAGCCGCGCCATCGGGGATGGAGTAATGCATTCAGCAGCGCCACAATCCCCAGCAAGACCAGGATGCCCGGCCACCAGAGGTTATTAACGGCAATAAATGCCAGCCCCAGGAATAAGACTGCGCTGCTGACCGCCTCCCGCAGGCGTCCCGCGACTGCGCTGCTAAACAGGCCGCTCATGCCCAGCACGACCAGAATGCCCGGCCACCAGAGGTTATTAACGGCAAGAAACGCCAACCCCAGGAAGAAGATCGCCGTCCCAATAGCTCCCCCCCAAACCCCCGGATGACGGCGGCGTGCCGGCTGCCGGGGAGCCGTCGGTGCAACTGGCGGCGTGGGTGGCACTTGCGGTCCCGGTGCGTTGGCCGCGCGGGAGGGCCGGACGGGTTCTTCGGTGAAGGGCCGCCCGCACCGGACGCAGAAGCGCGCATCATGCGGACTGAGCGCCTGACAGGTCATGCAGCGCACCGCTGCCGGTTGCTGCTGCGGCATCGCCTGCCGCATGTCGGGCCGCCCCGGATATGGACCGGCCGCTGCCGGCACGCTCTGCATGCGCGGCGCATGCATGGCAGGCGGTGGGCTCTGCGGGAGCACAAACGGCGGCGTTGGTTTTCGCTGCCGGGACGGTTCTGTTCGGGGCAGATTTCGCATGGCGGGAGCGTTGGCCGCCTGCGTGAGCAGTCGGATCATCTCATCGACGCTGTCAAAGCGATCGTCCGGGTTGCGGGCCAGCGCACACATCACCACGTCCGCTACTGCCGGTGGTAGATCACTCCGCGCGGCGCGCAGGGGCCGGGGCTCCTCCAGCAGGCGGGCGGCCAGCATCGCCATCGGCGTATCGGCGTGGAAGGGCGTGGTGCCGCTGAGCAACTCGTAGAGCACGGCTCCCAGCGCGTAGATGTCCGTGGCCGGGCCAATGTCGGCCAGTCCCTGCGCCTGCTCGGGCGACATATACTCCGGGGTACCCATCACCATGCCGGTCTGGGTCATGCCGGAAGAGCGACCGTAGTCACGCGCCAGGCCAAAGTCGGCCAGGTAGACCCAGCCGTCATTGCTGATCATGATGTTGTTGGGCTTGATGTCGCGGTGGATCAGGCCGCGCCGATGGGCATAGCTCAACGCCTCCCCAACGGGCTGCAGGATCGCCAGTGCCTGATGCATATTCAGTGTTCCCGCTCCATCCAGCAGATCCTGGAGCGTCTGCCCGGCGACATACTTCATGGCGATGTAGTGCAGTTCATCAGCCTGCCCAACATCGTAGACGGGCACGATGTGCGGATGCTCCAGGCCGGCGGCGTTGTGCGCCTCGTGCTGGAAGCGCTCGATAAATGTGTGATCGTGTGCCAGTGCCGGGGCGAGGACTTTGAGCGCCACCTCGCGGTTCAGGCCATCCTGTCGCGCTTTGTAGACCACGGACATACCGCCGCGGCCGAGTTCTTCCAGTATGGTAAATCGGCCCAGCGTTGTGCCGATCAGATTAAACTGTGTCATAGCTTTCTTCCGCTTATGAATAGGTTGTACGCGGTCAGATCTCAAACCGAACGTTTGATTCAGATAACAGGAGTTACGCGGTTGGTTCCCAACCAGGCGTTTGCCTGGATAAACGGCCCGATTCGCCTGTGGCAGCATGGTGCTTTTTGATCTTTTTCATAAAAATTTTGCACGAAGTGCAAAATTTTTATGAAAAAGAATAGTTTCTTCCGCCCTGCCGGAGGCGATATCCCCCGCCGAACACGGGATCGCCTGATCCATGGCAGCATTGACCGTTTCGCGGTGGTCGCTCATGTCGTGTTGTTCGTGGTCCAAACGTCCACCGCGTAAGTCGTGTTATGTGAAAGCACGTAACTGGTGTTATGAACCAGAGTCTGGGAATAGGACGAAGGATGGCGGAGATGGGTTGCAGGCGGCGACCCACGCCGATCCACACTATTCAACCATACACGCCTCCGCAAACTGTTGCATGGCGGCGGCGGCCTCTTGCTGATCGATCTGTTCGCTCAGGAAGGTGGGCAGTTGCACATTGATGCCACTCAGGGCGCAGCGCAGCGCAGGCGTCGGTGGCAGCCCGATGGCTTCCTCCGCCTGGGCTGCGGCGGCGGCCAGCACTGCATCACCACTGATGGCGGGTGCGGTCAGGCTGCTGCGTAGAGCAGGCAGCCGCTGCAAGTTGCCGGCAATTCGCAGTTGCACCTCAGGTTGAACCAGGAAGCGCGCAAAATCCTGCCCCTGGGCCAACTCCTCACCATTAAGAGAGCGATGGAACATCAGATAGGTGCCGCCGAGGGCGGGCGCAGCCGGCCGGTTGGTGGCCGGCACCCGGGGCAGCGGCGCAACCGCAAAGTCAACGGACGGTTCCAGGTTGCGGTAGCCGGGCAGCGCCCACACGCCATCAATTGCCAGTGCCGCCTCACCTGCGCCAAAGCGGGCATTGGCCTGGGCATAGTCCTGCTGATCCGCCGGGGCCGCCGTGCGCAGTTCGCGCACCAGGTTCAGCGCAGCGACCATGGCGGGGGTGTTGAGCGCCGGCCAGGAGCCATCGGGCGTTGTGGGTGTATCGCCAAAGCCGTTGATCCAGGGCAGCAGCCAGAGCGCCTCGTTCCAGGCGGCCACGATGCCTGCACGTCCTGGTGCCTGGATCGCGCGGGACTGTATGATCAACTGGTCGGTGGTACGCGGCGGCTCCGGGAGCAGTGCCCGGTTGTAGAAGAGCAAGAGGAAATCCTGGGCGGCAATCGGCTGCCCCCAGATCCGGCCCGCGGCGGTGGCGCTGGTGATGGTTGCCGGCAGGAATGCCGCCGCGCCCTCCACCGGATCGAGCGGCTGCAACTGCTCATCGGCCAGCAGGCCCGCCAGGTCTTCGTCGTCGCCCCAGATGAGATCGGGTGGCGACTCTTCGGCCAACTCAACAGCGATCAGATCGGCGCGTAGACCGGCCACGCTCTTGGGGATGACCTCGACCTGGGCCGCGCTGCCGGCGTCAAACTCGGCCGCCAGTTCCAGCAGTAGCGTCAGGGCCGCGTCGCGCTCGGTCGTCCAGATGGTTAGCGCCTCGGGCTCCGGGGTGGGCTCCGGGGTGGGTGTGCCCGGCGACACCGTCGGCGCCGCCGCAGTCGCGGTGACCGTCGGCGCAGGCGAAGGGGTAGGCGTGGGCGTGGGGGTGAGGACGTTGCAGGCGGTGAGCAAGAACAACAGGAGGAGTGTTAAGTTTTGAGTTTTGAGTTTTGAGTTTTGGGGTCTGAGGCTTGAGTTTTGAATTGTGTGTTTTGGATTGCGCGGCAGTAGCGTTTTGTCCATACTGAAACTATCTCCTGGATTCCCAGAAATAACATCTTTGAAATAGGTTCGCGCAAAGATGCAAAGAATGCCCGGAACCTTGGTTCTTCGCGTCTTTGCGCCTTTGCGCGAGGTATTCCGGAATACGTACCTATCTCCTGTCTCCTGTCCCCGATCGCCTATCCCGTGTTTTTCAGGCCGGCGGCGATGCCGTTGATGCTGAGGAGAACGGCGGCTTCGATCTCGGCATGTTCGGGGCCGGTGGGTGCGGCGCGCAGGCGGCGCATCAACTCCAGTTGGATGTAGTTGAGCGGGTCCACGTAGGGTGTGCGCTGAGCCATCGAGCGTTGCAACTCCGAGGTCGGATCGACCAGTTCGCAGAACCCGGCAACATCGCAGGTCAGGCGGTAGGTGCGCTCATACTCCTCGCGGATGTAGCGGTAGATCGCCTGGGCCAGCGTGCTGTCGGGGACCAGTTCGGCATAGCAGCGCGCGATGCCCATATCCGTCCGCGAGAGCATCATCTGGGCACTGTCAATCAGGGTGCGGAAGAAGGGCCAGCGCTGGTACATCGTCTGCAGCAGTTCAAGGGCGGCCTGCTGCGGGCTGCCCGATCTGTCCGTGCCACCCGCGCCATTGCCCGCTTCGGCGGCGTCGCGGGTGATAAACCACTCCAGGGCCGTGCCCAGGCCATACCAGCCGGGCAGGGTGTGGCGGCTCTGGTTCCAGCTAAACACCCAGGGGATCGCCCGCAGATCCTCAATGCGGTTGCTGTTGCCCCGGCTGGCGGGACGCGAGCCGATGCGTAGACGGCTGATCTCGGCGATGGGGGTGGCGTTGCGGAAGTAGGTAACAAAACCGGGCGTCTCGAAAATCAGCGTGCGGTAGCACTCCCGCGCCACGTCCGCCATCTGCTCAACGGCCGTGGTCCAGGCGGGCTCCGGCGCAACAGATACCTCCGGGAAGCCGGCGCGCAAAACGGCGTTAACTACCTGCTCCAGATGGCGATGGGCAGTGGTCGGATCGAAATAGCTCTCCGAGATCACTTCGCCCTGCTCGGTCATCTTGATCTGCCCGCTGACCGTGCCGGGGGGTTGTGCCATGATCACCCGGTTGGCCGGGCCACCACCGCGCCCGACCGCGCCACCGCGCCCGTGGGTCAGTGAGAGCGTAATCCCATGCTCCTCGGCAACGGCGGTCAGATCCAGTTGCGCCCGGTAGAGCGCCCACTTCGCCGAGAGCAGGCCATTCTCCTTGTTGCTGTCGGAGTAGCCCAGCATCACCTCCTGCAGATCGCCGCGCAGCCGCAGATGATCGCGGTAGATCGGCAGCTTCAGGCAGAAGTCCAGGATCTCACCCGCACGCTTCAGGTCGTCGTCGCTCTCGAACAGCGGGACGATATTCAGGCGGCTGTAGCGCTCCGGCTGGTAGAGCCCGGCCTCCTTCGCAAACAGCAGCACTGTCAGGATGTCACTGACGCTGGATGCGCCGCTGATGACATAGGACTGGATCACTTCGGGATCGAGTTGCTCCAGGATGGCGGCAACCGTGCGGAAGGTCTGAATAATCTCAACCGTCTTCGGGCTGTAGACCAGCAGGCGCAGCGGGATCAGTGGGCGCAGCAGGGTCAACTCCTGCACCAGCAGTGAGCGGCGAGCCAGTTCATCCAGATCGCGGTAGTTATTGCAAACCCCGGCGACCGCCATAATCTCGTGCAGCGCGCTGATGTGGCGGCGGCGATGCTGGCGAATGTCGAGCGTGGCCGCATGCAGATGGAAGACTTCGATCTCGCGGATAGCGTTATGCAGCGCGCCATCAGCTACCAGTCCGCCGCCGTTGGCGCGCAGGCTGCTCTCCATCACCCGCAGATCGTCAAGCAGTTCGCTGCTATGGTAGTAGAAGGTACCGGGCCGAGGCATAGGCGCATCCTGGCTCCACTGCGGTGTGTGGGTCTGGGTATAGTCGCGGGTGCGGCGCAACTTCTCACGGATGTAGGCGCACTGCCGGCGGTAGGGCTCATGCGGGCGGCGCTCAGCCAGTCCGGCACTCAGTTCCGGGAAATGCTCCATATTTTGCTCCAGGCAGACTGCCAGTTCCGAGGCGATGCCCACCTGCTGCGACGACTGACTGAGCGCCAGATGCAGATCGTCCAGCGTCTCCAGAAAGTTGTTGATCACGGTGACGCGCAGCATGCGCACGGTCTCAACGGTGACTTCGGGGGTGACAAAGGGATTGCCGTCGCGGTCGCCGCCCATCCAGATGCCCATCCGCAGCAGCGCCGGCACGCGCCAGGCATGCTCGGGGTAGCTTTCGCGCAGCGCGCGCTCCAGGTCGCGGTAGATGCGGGGCAGCGCCTCGGGCAACACCTCCTGGAAGTAGTAGAGGCCGTTGTTGACCTCGTCCAGCACGCCCGGCTTGACCACGCGCACGATATCGCTCTGCCAGAGGCTGACAATCTGCTCCTCGATCTGGGTCTGCAGGTCGGCGCGCTCGGCAGGCAGCCAGACGCCACTATTTTCCACATTCACCGTAATCGGCCCCATCGCGGTCAGTGCATCGCTGATGCGGCGTAGCTTCGCCAGGGTGGTACGGCGTTGCGACTCGGTCGGGTGGGCGGTGAAGATGGGCACAATCTGTGCCTGATCGAGCCACTGCTGCAACGCCTCGGCGGGAACGTTGTGGGCGCGCAGTTCGGCAACGGCGGCGGTGATGCTGTCGCTTCGGGGGGCCGGGTAAGAGCGCCAGTCCTGGTCGCGCAACAGCCGCAGTCGCTCAGTCCGATCGGCCAGGTTGTCCAGGCTAAAGTAGAGCGTAGAGGACTTGATCAGGCCGTGTAGTTGCTCAATCGAGAGGTCGGCAATAAAAGCGCGCAGGGCACGGGCATGGTCGGGCGATGGATCGGCGCGCATCTCGCGGGACATCCGGCGGACGCGTTCTTCCAGTTCCAGCGCATCAGGGCCCAGTTGGTCGGCAATCACCCGGCTGAGCGCTTCGCGCAGCAGGCGCACATGCTCCGATAGCAGATCGCCCGACGCGGCCGCGGCCCTGGTCATCTCAGTTTGTGAGGATTCCATTGACTCCTGTTTTCTGTAGTCCGTAATCCGTAGTTCGTAGTCCGTAATCCGTAGTCCGTATCCCGCCGCACGCCTCAAACCTGCTTGCCGGCAAAACAGCAATGAGCCGGAATGGGGGCACGAAGCGCAGGGCAGCACACTCCAGTTCAAAATCTCTGCGTTCTCTGTGTCCTCTGTGGCTATAACGACAAATCGGTATTACTCGCCGCCCTCAACCACCAGCCCCTCCAGGTGGGCAGCATCGTTGAGACGCACCAGCCGCCAGCCGTGTCGGCCATAAACCAACTCGCTGAGCGAGCCGTTGTCGAGCCACATGCGTCCAAAGTTGACCAGTTCCAGCCCGATCACATGGCAGAGAATGGCGCGAATCGTGCCGCCGTGCGTCACCGCGATGACTGTGCCGTGGGGCGCATGGGCATCGTAGATCTGCTGGAGGGCGACCATCGCGCGCTGCTGCAACTGCGCATAGGACTCGCCGCCTCGCCGGACGGTGCGGGCCGGGTCACGCTCATACTCCTGCATATGCTCCGGGAAGCGGCGGTAGAGTTCTTCGGGGGTCAGCCCCTCCCACTCACCAACATCGATCTCGCGCAGAGCGGGCATGGATTGCGGCTCCAGCCCCAGCCCGCTCCCGATAATCTCGGCGGTCTCCCAGGCGCGCACAACATCGCTGGCATAAATCGTCTCGGCTCCGAGGCGGCGCAGCCGATTCACTGCAAGCCGCGCCTGTTCGCGCCCACGTTCGTTCAGCGGGACGCGGGCCTGACCCTGGTATTGCAGCGTCACATTCCAGTTTGTTTCGCCATGACGGACAAAGATCACTCGCATATGGTCCTATCCTGATTACATGTGAACCAAGAACTGCTGAATAGATGGTTCTCGATTCCGGCTACAGGCTCCTGCCCCGACGACACATTATGGAGTGCGCAAGCCGTGCTTGCGCCGTCCCCCGGGTGATATGGAGTACGCAAGCCGTGCTTGCGCCGCCCCCGGGTGATCGGGTGAGCATGTATGCGGTCGCTGTCGAAGTGTCGAGCGGACGGAAGTTCTGACTTATTATATTCCTTCTCCTGGATGGGGGCAAGGGTGTAACGGTCAGGTGTACTATATAAGGTTAGCGCATCCGTCCCGGCAGCGTGAAATGCATAGTAGATGTGCTAACCGATATGTAACATTACACGCGTTACGCGGTGGACGTGCAAACCGGACGTTTGATTGAAATGAATAGCCCGATTCGCCTGCGGCAGCATGGTACGCTATGATCTTTTTCACGAAATTTTTGCACGTTGTGCAAAAAATTGGGGAAAAAGGTGGTCTATTCCGCCCTGCCGGAGGCGAAATACATCTCCAGGTGGAGAACTGCGTAAGTCCTGTAACATTACAGGACTTACGCGGTGAGCGTGCAAACCAGCTATGTACTCCCTTAAAAACGGTCTTCGCCTGCGGCAGCATGGTACTTTTTGATCTTTGTTTCCAAAAAATTTGCACAAAGTGCAAATTTTTTGGAAACAAAGATAGTCTATTCCGCCCTGCCGCAGGCGAATCGGGCCGTTCGTCCAGACAACCACCTGGTTTGGAACCGACCGCGTAACTTGTGTAACATTACATTATACCTGACTA